>CAZNDW010000160.1:0-2564 GCA_964571895.1 uncultured Planctomycetales bacterium | reverse complement strand
GAAGAGAGAAGGCGTTTCAGACGATTCTTAAGAATCGGACCTTTCACGGAGGAATCCTCGCTGAAGGTTCAGGACTTCTCAAGTACGGAGAGAACGGCAAAGGCATTCGTTCTCGTTGGTATCCAGGAACATTAGCGAAAAGACTTCTGAACCTCAATTACATTGCCAGCAAAATGGATTTTCGATGCGAAGACGGATTGAGAGTGATGGAGGAAATGGCCGACGACCCACGCGCGGCCTACTTTATAGATCCACCGTATACCGCGGGCGGAAAGAAAGCTGGCAGGCGTTTATACAAGCACTGCGATCTTGACCACGAGCGCTTGTTTGCGGTGTGCAAGACCTTAAAAGGCGATTTCTTAATGACGTACGACAATGCAGAAGAAGTAAAGAGCATGGCCCGGTGCCATCGATTTCAAATGCGCCTAATCCCCATGACCAACACACATCACGCAACAATGGAGGAACTGGTTGTCGGCAAGGATTTGTCATGGATGGACGGCTTCCCTGCGGTGCATGAACCCGAAGCCGAATACGTAACCCGGAAGAGAAAGAAGAAAGGTCCCCACAAGAAGAAAAATCGGCAACGTTAAAAAGGTAGGAGGCAAAAAAGGGGGACAAGCTTCGGAGCTGGCTATTCTGTCTGGTAACGCGTTAACCCTGTACAGCTTGAGCCCGGCCTAAGTCTACACCTAAGGCCGGAGATGCATTTGATTTTCATGCGTTGAAGCTCCGGCGCCGCGCAAACGCCAACATACACACAGGCACGTATGAGCCTCAACGCAAGCCCGAAAGTAGGAAGGAGATCTCCATGGCTAGAGTGTCAGTAAGAAAGAGGCCCATTGAGAGCTGGGGGTCAGGTCTTGGATCTTAGCATTCTTCCGAAACATTATGTGGTCATGTATGAGTAGCGACCGGCAGTGATATTGGGTGCTTCGCCGCGAGCTTCGGGGTCGGAGCTTCACGCCCAGGAGTCTTTTCTTGACTTACTCCTCGAACATTGAGGTGTCCAGAAGCCTCGACCCGTGAATAATTCGCAGAACGTAAACTGTTCTTCCCGCAATGCGAAACACAGTACGGTAGTTGCCGTACAGTAGGTGACGGTAACGCGTGCCTAAGATCTCGTTCTCAGGGACGAGGGGGCATCTTTCCGGAAAGCGCTCCAGCGTTTCGATTTGTTTTTCGAGTCGGCGGACAAAATTTTCGGCTTCCTCGGGACTGTCTTGCGCGATAAAAGTCCAAGCCTCTTCGACATCGCGTTCTGCCGTGCGCGTGACCCTAACGCGAAATTTTGCGGGCATGTTTGAATTCTTTTAGGAAGGAGCGGATGGGTCGCGTGCGTCCGGCAGCGATATCTTCCTCCCCCCGCGCGAGAAGTCTTGCCATATTGCCCGCCTTTAGGTGCCTCTCGTAAGTTTTCGTATCCATTAGGACCGCATCCGCCTTGCCGTTGACCGTGAGCACGACCGGCCTTTTGGTGCGGTGGACCTGGCTTAGAATTTCTTTGGTTTTTCGCTTAAGCTCTGTGACCGACCGAATATCCTCAGACAGATTCAGCGACATTGAGGGACCTCCTTCATTAGGCGTAATATAACACCGAATATAGCATCATAAACGGTGCTCGACAATGGACCCCTTGGGATAAAAAGAAAGGTCGAATAGTGCCGCGAGATCCGTGATTCACGCCACGCGTTTCCGCAGCGGGTTTTTCCCTTCACGCGCTCTGGGAGATCTAGCCGCCCGTGCACTTTTCCGTGCGTGGTGGCCGCCGACGCGATCCCTTAGTATTCCCAAAGGACGCTGGACCTTGCCGTATTTGCGCAATTGCGCAAATACGCAACTATCGCCGGGACGGTGAGGGCGAATCGATGAATTTTCGATAGGGCACTGAGGACCTGCCGGATTTCGCGAGGATGCTTCAGGCGAGATCTGGCCCGGTTGCGGTCTGTTTCATGGGTCTTCACTTCTCTTGAATATCGTAGCCCATCGCGGCAGCATGCTTCGTGCATAGAGCCGAGTTTTCCAGAGTATACTTTGCGTGAGTGGCCCTTTCCCCGCAGGGCTGCCAGTTGTCAATAGCGGCAGGAAATATGTAGTCACAGGTCTCTTCCTGTTCAATCCGGCGCATCTCGTACAGAGAACCGAATCCGGCCCTGTCTAAGAAATCAGCCAAGCCTTCTTCGAGCTCTTTCTCCGTTGTCTCCTTGTGAACCTCGCATAGGTGGTCCTCGACGTACCATTCGGAAACAGAATAAACGGCGGGTCTATCACAGGAGCCGGGGGCTTCTTCTTCCGAAAGCCACTCGCACTGGGACTCTTCGTCACAATCAAGCTTCGCGACGGTGATTTCGGTCTTGTCACAGTACTCGCACATGCAAACCTCTCTCCTGAGCAATCTCGAACAAAGTCACGGTCAAAGCAGCTCTTGTCGTGGCTTCTTATCTTCTGTTTTTGAAATATTTCAACATTGCTCTTCTTGCGCGGTCGATGGCAGGTAACTTTCTTATCGACTGGACTTCAATGTCGAGACGAGATGCCAGCGGTTCAAAGAGTTCGCGCAACTC
>CAZNDW010000159.1:0-2578 GCA_964571895.1 uncultured Planctomycetales bacterium | reverse complement strand
GACAAAAAAAATCGCTGTCAATGATTTCGCCTTAAGTTTGGCCGCGATCCCATTGCCCTGCCTCATCATTGCTGTTATAATGACGCTGTCATGTTTATCCTATCTTTTCAAACCACGTTTCTGGCCAGCCTTCAGATCCTGATGATGGCCTTGGTTGGGTATGTTCTCATTCGAAAACGGATGATCAACGAAGAGGCCCTGGGAACCTTCAGCTGGCTGGTCATCAATGTGTTCTTGCCGAGCTTTATCTTGTCTCAACTCTTGGGGAATTTCAGCTTTCAGCTTTATCCCAACTGGTGGATTTTTCCGCTTTTGAGCTTTGCCGTGACTTTGGGCGGATTTGCCGTTGGTCAAGTTGTTCTTCTCTGTTACAAGGAAGCAGCCGCTAAAAAAGAATTCCTTTCTCTGGTGAGCTTTCAAAATTCCGGCTATCTTCCCTTAATTCTGGTGGCGACTCTCTTTTCCCCCGAGCAGGCGCAGATTTTGTATGTCTATATCTTTTTATTTTTGATTGGGTTCGATTTGGTGTTGTGGTCATGGGGGGTGCGAGTCTTGGCCCGTCAACCAATAGAAAAATTTGAAATAAGAAACCTCATCCATTCGCCGGTTGTGGCGATCTTGGCATCGCTTGTAATGATTGCTTGGGGATTCCAAAAGTTTGTGCCCTTATTTATTATGAAACCGTTAAAGATGCTTGGGGACTGTACGCTCCCTTTGGCCATGATTGTCTTGGGAGGGAATCTGGCGGCCTTAAGAGCCTCTGAGTTCAAATCCAGAGAAATCGGTCTGGTCCTGATGATCAAATTGCTTGTCCTGCCTCTGGTGGCTTTGAGTGTCGTTTTAATTTTCCGCATGGATTTTCTGATCGGATTTTTGATTGTTCTGGAGGCGGCGGTCCCGAGCGCGGTTTCGCTTTCGGTCATTGCCCGGCATTATAAGATCGAAGAGGGTTTGATCAACCAGGCGCTTTTCTTGGGGCATCTGGCCTGTGTGGTGACGATCCCCGTCTTTTTGATGTTGTACACCAGACTGAGGGGAGGCTTTTAAAACGGAAGAGGCCGTCCAAAGGGGTTCATCGTGATGGAATCTAAGTCAATCGCTACCAATAAAAAGGCCCTGCGCGATTTTTTTCTTTTGGAAAAATGGGAATCCGGCATCCAGCTGCAAGGCAGTGAGGTCAAATCGCTGCGGGCCGGGGAGGTCAATTTTACGGATAGTTTTGCCCGTATCGAAAAAGGGGAGGTTGTGCTCTATAATCTCCACATCGCTCCTTATCCTCAGGCGAGTTATTTGAATCTCGAGCCGCAGCGGCCCCGCAAGCTTCTTCTAAAGAAAAAAGAGATTGAAAAGATAAACGGTCTTATGACCCAGAAGCATTTGACTTTGGTCCCCACCCGGATCTATTTTAACAAAAAGGGATGGGCCAAGGTGGAACTGGCTCTGGCCAGGGGTAAGAAGCTCTACGATAAAAGGGAGGATATCAAGCGCCGCGATATTGATCGCGAGTTGAAAAGGGCCTTTAAGGGAAAGAAGATGGGCGGGTAGCTTAAGGCGAGCTCTGGTTTGCATTTCTAGCGGAATTCCACTATACTTATTATCACCGCTCTTTCGAAGAGTCCCATTTAAGTTTCTTGTCATTCTTTCCAAAACTAGGGGGGGTGATTGGCTTCGACTTGCGGTGCGGGTGTATAAGGTGCATGCCGAGGACGCTTGGTTGGCCTCGTCCCGTTTGCCCCGAACGAAAGTGAGGGGCAGGGATCCCGAGCGAAAGCGAGGGATAAATCACCCAAGCACAAATCAAACGCAAACGACGATAAGTTGTTAGCGCAAGCCAACGAGATCGTTAATCCGGTCTTCGCTGGCGACCAAGTCCTTGTCGGCTAATCCCAACAAGGCCCTTTTATGAGCCTCGCCTGTAGGTTCATAAAAGGCATTTTAAGCAGGCTAGTTATGAGTTTTGCCTTTGGGCTCATAGCGAAACTTTAAAAGGCTGGCCTTGGTTAATCCTGTTTGCCGGAGCCATCAAGGTGAGACCAAAAGGCAGACTAAGCATGTAGGGCCTTGTGCATACCCATCCAAGGACCCGGGTTCGATTCCCGGCACCTCCATTCTTCTTTTGCTCCCATAAAGTATTAAAAGGAATTCATTCTGTGGTCTGGCTGTACACCTTAGTGAGCGTTGCGATTGTGAGTTTGATCTCCTTGATTGGGATTTTGACCTTATCGATCAGACCCCAGCGATTGAAAACGCTCGTTCTTTTCTTGGTGAGCTTTGCCGTCGGCGGTCTTTTCGGTGATGCCCTGATTCATTTGATCCCGGAGGCCTTCGAACAACTGGGTTCAGGGCCCGCCACCTCGCTTTTCATTGTGGCCGGGCTCCTTTTGTTTTTTTCCTTGGAAAAATTCCTGCGCTGGCAGCACTGCCATATCCCCACATCCGATGAGCACATCCATCCCGTGGCCACCCTCAATCTGGTGGGCGATGCCGTGCACAATTTCATGGACGGTGTGATTATTGCGGTCGGATTTTCAGCGAGTATCCAGATCGGTATAGCCACAACACTGGCGGTCCTCCTTCA
>CAZNDW010000158.1:0-2586 GCA_964571895.1 uncultured Planctomycetales bacterium | reverse complement strand
TGCTGGCGTCGCGAATCCTCGCCTGGAGCGCTCTTTGGGCGTAGGTCTGCATGGCAATGATCGCGGCCACGACCAAAGAGATCAAAAGCGCGTATTCTGCGGTATTTTGGCCTTTTCTATTTTTCTTCGTGATAAGCTTTTTAAGCATCATGTCACCTCCTAAAAAGAATAATCCTCTTAATCTCAAAATTGACAGCGCAGCCTACGGAGACAGCGGCCGGGCCGTGCTGAGGCGCCCTGCCATGTTGGTCATGCCATTGGTTGCTTGATTCAGGGTCGCATTCAAGGCGGTCTGAAAAGTCGCCGGCAAAAAGGCCAAAACTGCAGCCACAACCGCTGTGACTAAGACCAAGTACTCCAGGGTCGACTGCCCGCGGCTTCGCTGAGAGGCGAGCCCTCTTTTATTTTTCGCCATTAGTCTTTACCTCCTTGATTTTAAGCTAAACCTTACCTTAAGAACACATCCTAGTTGTTTGCGAATTCCTCTTCTACCATCTTCTGGGTTGCCTGCACCGACCGAAACACATAGGTGCTCATAGCGACCATGGCCACCGAGACTACGGCGACGATCAAGGCATATTCTATTAGGTTCTGACCATTTTTATTCTCTTTTAGCCTCATCGCGCCTTCCTCATGTGTTCCCAAAAGGATGGTTGCCCTAGGGCTCTATTCCCCCTGTTTCGTCCGCCACACATTTTGGCGGACGAAACAAAGCGAGAGGGGATAAAAACACCTTGTGGTGTTAAAAGCCTTGTTAGGAAGAATGGTTTCTTCATGGGTACAATAAATATAACATTCTTTTATGGAGTGTCAAGGAACAATTCCGCAAACTCTATGCCGCAACCCCCACGCTCAGCATCCTCCCGTCCTCATCTTTGATATCGAAGGAATTTAATTTCGCTGCGGCCTCCTCCAAATCCGGACGATAGGGATACCCTTCGGGAAGCTTCAGATTCACCCTTAAGGAGCGGGCCTCCTTTTTAAGATACCCCGGAAGCTGATAAATCCGCTCGGTGATTGTGGGACAATCGAGGCGGGAGTAGGCTTCCGGAAAAAAGTGTCTTTGGCAGTATGTGTGGAGGGCCTCCAGCAGGATTTGAATATTAAGCCAAAGATCCGGGGTCTCTTCTAGAAGAGAAGGCTTTTGGTGCCGTTTGAGAAAATCTTCATAAAAGTTGAAGGGGATTTTCGTGCCGGCAAAACCGGCGGTCCTAGGGAGAAACGGGCTGGCCCTCGTCAAATATTCCGTAATAATTTCTTGCGGAGACCGGGCCTCCTCTGCATTAGTTAGAAGGGCATGCCAAGAACCTTCTTTTTCTTTTTGCTCTTCTTCAATGAATAAAATAACCCTAAGTTGTATCGCTTTATCAATAATTGAATTTTTTTCTATCAATAAGTATTTTTGGAAAAAATTTATAAATTTATTGTCATTTTTACAAAAAAATAGATCTTTCGGCGCTCCATCAGACAAAAGGGCCTTGATTTTGGGTTCATTGGACCATCCGCCTAAGATAAAGGAGCGCTTTTGGCCGGGGATTGTCGTGAAAGCCGCCAACTCCTCTTTATTCTCATCCAGCAAAGCCGCCTTTACGATCTTTTTCTGAGAAAAATTTTCAAACGCACCAATCCATTGATAAACAGATTCTGAAAATTTTTCTTCCGGCGTTCGGGATATGACAACAGAGTGGACATTTGCTATAACGTATTGAGTGAGTTCGGAAAGCGACTTTTTAATCGGTCTGGAATAGCAAGATTGGACATTCTCCGGCCACAACGTTGTGTACCGCGCATCTAAAAGGATTCGACTCTGATCTTCTAAGAGGAACTGGACATAAAAGGCTTCGGTGAAAATCTGCGGGAGCTCATGAGAAACCGTTAAGGAAAAATCCACCCCATTCGTCAGACCATTCAAGAATTTTAACATAGTCTCATACTCGATTTTCCCCTCGCAGCCGCTTAAGACCCATAATCCCGGCTGATCGTAGGCTTTAAGCTGTTGGGGTTCCGTTATTCCCCATAGGGGGGAAAAAAGAAGCGCCTCGGTCAAGGAGCTCATGTCCGGTGCCCAATTGGCAGGCCCCGACCGCTTTGCTTCGCCTGCCCGCCCATTGTCACCTGAGGTGGCAGGCGGGCAAAGCGAAGCGGTCGGGGCAGGCACATATTTGCTCATGAGCCTCCCGAGGAGAGGGAACGCCTCCAACTGCCATTCAGCGGCCTTGAGAAAAAAGGACCCCATCCCGTCGTAGAGGGTTCCGTTGTCTGGGGCTTTTTGATCAGGCTCCTTCGACTGAAGGGCAAGTCCTTTCTCGGAAGATTCCGGCAAAGGTTCCATTTTTTTTTCGGAAAGCGAGGCGCGGCCTACGGGACTGCTGAGATCGGCGCTCTTGAGGATCTCATTGACCGCGGATTTGGAAACGGCTATGGAAAGCTTCTCTTGAACAAGGGTAACGAGCCTGCGGCAGCTTAAACGGGGATTGGCTTTCTTTTCGGCAATCACAAAATCAACAACGTCTTTTTTAAACTTGTAGACGACACCCATAACGAAAGCAATCCTTTTAAAAGGTGTAGGGACAGAACATTGTTCTG
>CAZNDW010000157.1:0-2598 GCA_964571895.1 uncultured Planctomycetales bacterium | reverse complement strand
GATGGTTGCTTTGACTTTCTCAACAATGTTCATTCCCCTTGAAGCCCCCTTTTTTCCCTTCGGGCTTCCTGATAAGCTGCTTTTAATTGGGAAAGGTATTTGGTGTTAGGGGGCTGAATGCTAAGATCAGCAAACCCCTGCCGCACGATCTCGGTATTCACAAAAGTCCCATCCGGCAAGAACGCATAAGCCAGGGTATATAAATCTTTATCTTTCTTTTGGGCGTCAAATTCCAGGCGCACATATTGGCCTTGCAAGAGGCGTTTGGCAAACTCTAAGGCCTCTCGTTCTAAAGAAGTCGTGGGGTCCTCCGGGAGATCAAAAGGAACTCCCAATTCATTATTGGGGGCCTGCACCTTTTGCCGGGGAGGGGGATCCGGGGCATTAAGCCCAATGAGCCGGATCTTTTCTCCGCTTGCCAAAATAAACGTATCGGCCCGGATCACCTTCTCCACCAAAACTTTATTGTAATCGCGAAGGTTCCCCCAAAGGGGATCGACTCGTGACTCGGCCCACAAAACTTGAGTTGTATTAATCAAGACAAACGGAATCAATAAACTTTTTAGAAAAGATCTCATAACGCTAAGTTTTTCTTCTCGATTTAATCTTTTCTCCCAAGTTATACGCTCCCGGTCCAATCCACATCAGACTCAAAAACACAATGGCCATTTCCATGGCATGCGAGGCACCCTGCAGGCCATCCCCCCTTTTTAAATGCATGGTGGCTGCCACGACCATCACAATCATCAGGAAAAAACACGAGGGGCCAAAAAGAATTCCTAAAATCAAAAACAATCCTCCCAGCGTTTCGGTTGCGGCGGCCAGAAATCCCCAAAAGACAGGGTAAACAGTAATGCCAAAGTTTCCCGCAGCCTGACCTAGCTTCTCCCAGAGCATAGGGCCGCCCATCAGCTTAAGAGATCCATGCTGGATGAACATTAAGCCAATTCCTAAACGGAGAACCAATAGTCCTCTATTTTGAGCACGATTGGTGGCAGTAGTCGTCATATCCTCCTCCTGGCGTTATTGGTTTCTTCCTGGACCCCTTGATCCGTATTGTTAGGGATGCCTTTCCTAGGGAATATGGTAGCGAGGGAGAGACTCGAACTCTCGACGCCGCGGGTATGAGCCGCGTGCTCTAACCAGCTGAGCTACCTCGCCTTTAAAATTATGGTGGTCACCCCCGGGAAATCCAATACAAAAGCACTCCCATAGCAATTAAAGAGAAGATATAAAAATCGTTAAAATAAAAAAAATCGCGGATCCGTTCCCCCGAAGAATAAAGGACCGGGCCTTGTTCCGAGACCACCTGACCGGTGTGCTTGAGAATCATCACCTCGGATTTCTTGAGTCGCAAAAATTGATCGGCGATACGGTAGCCGTGCAATTGATCCTCCTCGATCAAATCCATGACTTTCTTTTCAGAGATGCCTAAAATCTGCGCTGTTTCTCTGACAGAAATATATTGATCAAAGGTCATTTCACCTTTCCGGAGGCGGCCCAGACGTCGATCTTGGAGCGTTCAAATTTCCAGGCCTCTCCTGCTTTGGTGGCCGGGATCTTGCCGGAGGTGGCCAAATCCTGAACAGCCGAAAGATCGATCTCCAGATATTTGGCCACCTCTTCCATATCCAGATATTCTTCCACCATCTGGCAGCGGCCTTGAAAGACCGCGCCCTCGACGATATTCAGTTTCGGAGTCGTGATATTTCCGTTTAAAACCGCGGTGGGAAGCAAAACCAGCATGGTCTTGGCTATGATATCCCCCTGGACCCTCCCCGCGATCACAATATTTTCTCCACTGATATTTGCCTCAACCACGGCGGAGGTGCCGATGGTTAAGGTGCCCCGGATATCCAGCGTCCCTTGAAAAGAACCGTTGATTTTCAAATTCACCGGGTCCTTGAAGGAAAGGCTTCCCTGCATCTGGGCATTAATTTCGATCGCCCGTTCTTGCGGTTCCTTGGATTCTTTTCGATCTCGAAATGCCATGTCTCACCTCCTTGGATACTTCGACTCCGCTCAGTATCAACCCTGAGCGAAGTCGAAGGGTTGATTTTTTGTTTGTTGGGCCTGCCGACAAGCAGGCTAATATATAGCAAAAAGCCAAATGGAAGTCAACGGCCGGTGAATAAAAGTCCACAGTCCATAGTCGACAGTCCACAGACCAAACAACTATGGACTATGGACTGTTGACTAACCTCGCCTTTTTTTGACCAAACGATACCCCAACCCCGCAATCATCGCCGCATTGTCCAAGCATAAGGATAATGGCGGGAAAAACGCCTGGATGTCTTCTTCCTTAGCCCTTGCAGAAAGCCTACCTCGAAGCTCGGAATTAGCGGCCACGCCTCCCCCCACCAGAAGAGTCCTCACCTTTTTCTTTTGACACGCGGCAATGGCTTTATCGACCAAAACCGAGACCACACTGCTTTGAAAGGCATAGGCGATCTTTGTGGCCGCCACCTCGTCCTGAACGGGCGCTCGCTGGACATGATACAAAACCGCGGTTTTTATCCCGCTAAAGCTGAAATCAAAGCTCTCCGGCAAGCTGGCACAATTAAAACGGATTTCGTCATTTTTTCCTTTTTGAGCCAG
>CAZNDW010000156.1:0-2602 GCA_964571895.1 uncultured Planctomycetales bacterium | reverse complement strand
GCTGGAATGATGATTGCGGCTTCTGTCTTCTCCCTGGTTCAGGAAGGGATTGCCCTCAAAATCAAATTTGCTTTTGCTCCGTACTCCGTGATCGTGGGATTGATGCTGGGAGCTTTATTTTTCTGGTTCACGGATAAATCATTTTCTAAAACGGAGCCTCACCTCGGCGAATTGGGAAAGGGCTTGACCAAAAAAGGCCTTTTGATTTTTCTAGCCATGTTCATTCATTCGATCCCCGAGGGAATGGCGATTGGCGTTGGCTTTGCCACGGGCAATTTCAATTTCGGTTTGATTATGGCGATCGCCATTGCGGTCCACAATATCCCGGAGGGAATCGCCATCTCTTTGCCGCTGCACAGCGAAGGGGTGTCCCTCAAAAAGTGCGCTGTCATTTCTATTCTCTCGAGCGCTCCGCAGCCGATTATGGCGGTGCCGTCGCTTTTGCTGGCCTGGATTTTTGAGCCCCTCTTGCCCTTTGGGCTGGGATTCGCGGGGGGCGCGATGATCTACATCACCATGGTCGAACTCATCCCGGATGCCCTCAAAGAAGGAGGAAAGACATTAACCGCCTGGGGTGTGATGATCGGACTGTCGGGGATGCTTCTCATCACAAATCTCCTGGGATTGATCGATCACTAGTGCCTCGCCAACTCAATAATATTGAATTTGGCTCGGCACAGTCCCGAGGCAATAGAGTAAAACATGATAAACAGGAATTAGTTGCCGAGGGACTAGGAGATTCTCTTTTCTTAACGTTGAGCGCTCTTCTGTCGAAGTATCAAAGCCCACAAAGCTATCCCATAAACACCGAGTGCCAGAAACCCTCCAACAATCATAAACCCTAGAACAACCGACCCCAAGGCATGGAGGATCGGGCCTTGAATCAAGGCGTGCCAATGAAAATCTTTCATCAAACCCTGCCAGGCGGCTTGAATCTTCTGCCAATCCTCTCCTTGGAGAAGAGAACCGATTTTGACAGCCATCCCCCACACGACCAGGCTCAGCCAAGAGTTGGTCAAAACGCTTCCCACCAACGCTGCCGCCCGATTCACCCTAAGAATCAAACTCACTGCCAAAGCCGCAAGAGGTCCAGTCCCTGGAAAAATTCCACAAAAGACACCAATGGCCAGTCCCATGGCCTTGCGATGCGGGGTGTCATTGATTTCTACCAGTTGATGATAGAGGAATTTCAACGACGCCTTCCATCGATCGGTGAGCTTACTTGGCGGCTTCATCGCCTTTGTTGTTATGACTGGCAATGATCTGCCATCGGCTTTTGGTTTTAAGCCACGTCATGGTGTAGCGCCGGGCTGAGCGTCCGGTTCCAGCGGCGCTTTTTTCAATCGTGAAGATGATGTACTGAAGAATAGCGATCTCCCCCTGAACCCAGCAACTTATAGGACTGATGTAGTGGATGGGGAAGGTGGTGGTCTGGCTCCAGAAACCCACCCACTCCGTGAGCCAGCGTTTGTCGAGCATCAAGGGGCTTTCGTGACCGAATCCCCGAAACTCGGGATGGATATATTCCAAAAATTCCTTGATCTTTCCCTTCGTCAAAAGCTTCCAATGGTCTTCGAGACACCGCCAAACTTCTTTTTGCTCCGGGGACCACTCTTGCGGGTTCGGTGATAATGATTGGGCCATACCGCTCCTTTCTTTCCAAAAAAGATTACCGCTTATTTCGATTTTTTACACGCTGGACAAACAACAAAATAACTGGCCAGTAAGGCGATCCCAGAAAGACCAACCAACCCATAGATGACGCGCGTGAGGACGGATCCCTCTCCAAAGATCTGTTCAACGAGATTCACTTCTAACAACCCCACAAGCCCCCAGTTGAGTGCGCCAATGATGGCGAGTGCACCGACAACTTTACAGAGTCCGCATGCTTGTTTAAGCATAAGGCACCTCCTTTTATTGGGTTAACGGGTTAAAGGATGAGCCATGCCAAACGGTGTCAGATGTTTTATATTTTATCCTTTAATTGTCTTCCTGTTACAAATTTAATAACTTTTTTTGTTGGGGCATCCCTCTAATAAATAAGACCCCCGCAGGGTTGACTTTTGGATATTTTGGAATATAATTCCCCTATCCTTCAAGAGACTTTTTTTTAAGTTTGTGTTCATTGAAAAAATAACAATTCCCCTGTAGCTCAGTTGGTAGAGCGGGTGGCTGTGAATGAGGTCATAAGTTACGGAGTCCCGAAGGGACGACGTAACTTATGGGACCGAATTCATCCCGAGCGAGTCCGAACGGAGTGAGGACGAGTCGAGGGATATTCAAATCGCAGCTTCCACGGGAAACCGTGGTTGACAAAGCAGGCTAAGTCAGGGAAGTCCCCGTCGTTTTGTTTCGCTCTTGCGAAGGGCGAAGCAAAACGAAACAGCGGGGATAATCCTGAGCTAGCAGCCCCGCCAAGATTCATGGCGGGGCGGGCAAGTGCAGAGACTATACACCTGCCTCCTAAAGTTGAGCGGACGAAATTTTACCCAGAACATCAATGGGGTGGCCGTCAACCATGGAGAAGAGATAGTCCACTTCCGATAACAATATCGGGTTAAGTGTAACCACTAGGTCCGAGGTTCGAGCCCTCGCGGGGGAG
>CAZNDW010000155.1:0-2611 GCA_964571895.1 uncultured Planctomycetales bacterium | reverse complement strand
ACCTGCTTCCAAGTTCTCTGTCTGGGATCGCCGTGGTATTTGCCGTCGAAATCCACATAGCCGGAGGAACGGTTGACATAGCCGTAGGCCGAAATCTTCTCGGCCTCCTCGCCTTCAATCACGGTCATGCCTTTTTCTTTCGCGGCTTTCGCCCTCGCAACCCAAGACGCCTCGGCTTTCCTCTGGAAACAGAGAATGTCCGTGCAGATGTCCGAGCGCTGAATATCCTGAAAAAGCTCCTTCTGATTTCCGGTGCGTTTGGGACAAACGGTGCAGGCGCCGGCTTTGGGAAAGAGCTTTGCGTCCTTCGTGTCAAACGGAGCATTTTCAAGGCGCGTCATGTAATAGCGCTCGATCAGGCCGCGTGTCTCACTCAAGCTCGGTCCCTCCCCCGGAGCGCAACCCTCCTCAATCAACTCATCAAGGGCCTGGTCTTGCAGACACTTGTCGGGGATGCGGGCCAGGAGAAAGGCGGCCGAGACCTGAAGGACGCCCTCCAAGAAATATTTCCTTGCCTTCTCGGAGAGCGCGAGCAACTTAAGGCGGGAGTAGACATAGGGCTTGCTTTTGCCGACCCTCGCCGCGACCTCTTCCGCACTGCAACCTGACGATTTCATAAGGCCCTCGTAACCCTCCGCCTCCTCCAGGGGGTGGAGGTCGGAGCGTTGGAGGTTTTCTATGACCTGAACTTCGCGCGCCTCTTTCTCCGACATTTCGCGCGCGATGGCGGGAATCGCTTGAAGTCCTAATGTCCTTGCCGCGCGAAACCTGCGCTCTCCCGCCACAATTTCAAACAAGGGTTTTCCGTTCCCCTCGATAGGACGAACCAGAATCGGCTGGATAATGCCGTGCTCTCTGACGCTCGCCTCAAGCTCGGCCATCTCGGCCTTGTCAAAGTTCCTGCGAGGATTCGTTTTTGAAGGCACAATCTCGCTCAGACTCAATTTCAAAGTTTCCATGCTTCCCTCCTGTTCGGCTTGGGTTCTGGTTTAAACCGTAAAACGCTGATTAAGACTTTTCGTAAATCCGTGGCTTGGATAACGTCGCCACGCCCCGCACCGAGGACACCATTCCTCACCGTCAAGGGCATCCCTTAAACCCGCCCCGCAGGTGTGGCACTTCGCGCAATGCCCCTCACAGGAAGACTCGATTTCATCCTCTGCCATTGGGTTCATCGTTTCACCTTTCATTGGGGATTCATCCGCTCTTTGGCCCGCTCGAATTCCTCCCTTGTAATCGGGCGAAGGTATTTCGAATAAACCGAGCCGAATTCGTGGAAAAACCCGAACACCTCGCAAAGCCGGGTGTAGGAGCGGGTCGAGTTATCCCGCACGATCAAGGGAAAATTGGTCGATAGGTCGATGGCGTAGTCGCCATCTCGGAGGTAACGCGAAACGGCCTTTTCCTCTAAACTGCGTTCGCTCATGACCGGCCTCCTTCCACTAAGACCAACTGCCACCCGCAAGCGAGAAACCCCGCCACAAGGGCAAAAAGGTGTTCATCTTCCTCGTAACGTTTCCGATTGATAACTATGCGCCTGTCCATTTTTATCTCCCTCCCTTTTGGTGCTTCAGTTCCTGCCAGTATTCCCACGAATCCGCGCGGGTCAGAAGTTCCTCCATCGTGGAGAGCGTGCGGTAGGCCTGGTTGATAAAAAACCTCGTCCGCAAGCGGATGGCACAGCCAAACTCCTGGTAAAGACTAAGCAACCTCAAGTGGGCTTTCCTTGTCAGCGGTTTGCTCGGCATTTGAAGTCTCCTTTTTAATGACCATCACACGGTCGGCTTGGGGGATTCGCGCAAGGTGAGCGGAAAGCTCAATTTTTTCTTCCTCGCTTAAGATTTCAGGAGTGCCTTTCTGTAACTCGGCTAACGCCTCCTTTTCATCCGGCGCATAAATCGAAAAAGGCAAGTAGGTGCAATACATCAATGTGCCGAAGTAGCGTTCCATCACAGGCCACCATCCTTCAGTTGAAAAACGCTCCCGCACAGGTTACAAGTGGCGCTAAAGTCCGCCCTCGCCACGCGGACATTGACCCCACAGGCACAAGACCATTTCTTGAGCTTGGTGATCTGGCGGGCTGTTTCCTGAATTCGGAGGATTTCAAAAACCTGTCGTTCGGGTTTAAACTGTAAAAGTTTCTCTTTGGCAAGTTCCCCCAAGGCCGTAATCCCAAACCCCGCTCTCCCTGACTTCATCACTTGAAGCCCTGCCGATTCGGCGGCTTTCTTGAAATGGAGGTTGTGATACTGGCGGTCGGATACGTCCTTGATGCCCCTCTGGTGGTTCAGGTGGTGCGCCATTTCGTGAATCAGGATTTCGTAGGGGTCGCCAATTTTGAGGTCTTCTGCCGAAAGATTGATTTCGGCAAGGTGGGTCTTATCGCCATTTTTCCACTTCCCCGCCCAATGCCAGCCGAGGACGGCTTTCCGTCCCCGGCTTTGGATCGTGATAATCACCTTCGTATCAAGCTCGCCAGAAAAAAGCTCCTGGTTGAAAAAGGCGAAGGCACGTTCCAACTCGCAAAGGGCGGGGTTAATGGAGTATTCCATTTAACGGCCTTCCTCCTGTCTCTTATACACATCTGACGCTGCCGACGATCTTACGCGTG
>CAZNDW010000154.1:0-2616 GCA_964571895.1 uncultured Planctomycetales bacterium | reverse complement strand
GGTCTCATTTTTGGAATAGCTTGAAAACACTGGTGAAGGTGTAAAGGTGTTCGCGGGAGAGTTTCGCTGCGCAGTCGATGAAAAAGGGCGCTTTGTCCTGCCTCCTATCGTGCGGGGCGCTTTTCCGCCTGAAATCGGCGAAGAGGTGAGGCGAGTCATCGTGCTCAAGTCCCTCGAACTCAATTTGTGGGTCTACCGAACCCAGGAATGGGAACAGAAGCTCGCCGCGACGCGCCAGCAGCTTGACGACGAGCAAAGCCGCCTCTTCATGCATTATGTGGTTGCCGAGTCTGCGCCCTCCGAGGTCGATAAAAATGGACGACTCTGCATTCCGAAGCGCCTACGGGATTATGCTGAAATCGAGTCAGAGGTCGTATTGATCGGGTTGTACGACCGCATCGAGCTCTGGAGCCCTTTTCGCTGGGAGCTCTATCTGTCACGCCTGGAAGTACAGCACGAAATGGTCCTCGGGAAAATTCTGAGCATCCTTTGACCCAGCGATCCTCTCTCACCTGGGCGCACTCAGCCAGGCCGACCTTGTGAGATGGTCCTGATGTACCTCGACCATGGCTATTCAGGTCAAGCAGATCACCGGAGACATCGTAGAGCTGATCTTCAACCCGCGAGAGGACGACCTGCGAGTTGGAGAGAACCTCTCAATCGTCGAGCGTGACGGGCATCGCGGGCTTATCGTCCAGATCATCGAATTTCGAACAGTCTCCTATCCCTCCCTTGTCCAAGAGCAATTGCACCTGGCCCTCGAGGGGGCCCCCCTGTCGTCCGTCGCGCTTCTTTCACCCCTGCTTCCCCCTTCCGAAGGGGAAGGGCCGGCGGCCTGGGGCGGGGAGGCGAAAAATCTGAAGCTCGCCATTGCGAAGATCCGCAAACTCACCGACCCGGCGTGGCAGCAATGGGATGGATGGATTCCCATGCGCGACGCCCTGATCGCCAAGACCGCCGATCGCGAGGTCTTTCAAAACTGCATTCCAGACCTCGGCAACGGCCTCCATCTCGGCAAAACTCTCTCGGGAGAAGAATTTTACATCGAGGGGCGCACCCTGGAGAAGGTGAACATTGTCACCGGGGTGAAGGGGTCGGGGAAATCCCATCTGGCGAAAGTCATTCTGCTCGAGCTCATCAGCCATCGGGCGCCCTGCGTCGTCTTTGACATCAATCGGGAATACATCCACCTCCCCCGTCATGACTACGACCCGGTCAGCGGTGAGGTGCGTCGCCGTGGGATCCTCCACCTCCTCGCCGGGGGCAATTTAAAGCTCAGCATTCAGCAATTTGGGCTCTCCCCGCTGATCACCATGCTCACCAAGTTCGGTCTCCCCGAGGTCTCGGCGATGTATTTCGAGAACCGCGTCGCCCGTTTGCTCGACGATCTCAAACGCCGCAGCAGTGACCACCTGCCTCCACCGTTTTTAAGCATCAATGATCTCATCCAGATGGCGCGGAATCTGGAGTTCTCCGACAGTGATGTGGTCAATGGCGCGATTCTCAGCCGGCTGGAGGCGATCAAGAATACCGGTGTCTTCGCGACCCATGCTGGCGAAGCCCTGTCCATTCGCGAGCAGTATGAACGCATCCGGGATGGGGGAGCGGTCGTGGTCGATCTCTCCGCGCTCTCGAACCTGGCCCGTATCGGGTTCGTCCAGGCCATTATCGAGATCATTCGGGATCTCTGCGAGACCGAGATCACGCGGGGATCGAATCGATTCCCGTTCGTCTTCTTTGAGGAAGCCCACCTGTATATCAATCGAAACACCATCGGCTATATCGTGACACGCGCGCGGCACCTGGGGATCACCAGCTTTTTCGTGACCAATATGATCGGAGGACTCGACGAGACGGTCTTGCGCCAGGCCGACAACCTGTTCATTCTGCGCCTGCCCTTCGACGATGATGTGCGACACCTGGGTAAAAGCGCGCTCACGGACCAAGAGACCATGCATTCGTTCGTGCGCAGGCTGCGCAACCACCACTCGCTGCTGTTAGGCGACGCCACGCGGCACTATCCGATCATCTTCGAAGTCGATGCCCTGGAGGGCATCAACACGGCCGGTGAGACGCAATATTTTTTTCGACCCCACGGCTCCCATGGGCCTACACCCGACAAGCCGACCTCCTCGCACAGCTCTTCTCCCTATGGTCTTGACGCATCACCGCCAGAGAGAAACCTTCCCCTGTTCCCTGAAGAATCACCCATGCCTCGCGTGGCGTCCGAGTCATCCGAGATGCAGCAACCACCCGAGCAATCTCCAAGGCTTGCTCCCATCGTGTCGTTGGAGCAGGTCAATGCCGAATGGAAGCGTATCGTGAGAGACCTGGGGCGTCGGCGGCGTATCCTCGAGACGATCCTGGCCGCGGCACGCCCCATCCGTATGTTTGACCGGACGCTCATCGTGGGCTTTCCCCCCGAACACCGCTTTCATCAGGAATTGCTGGACTCTCCCGAATATCGTGGCCTCGTCGAACAGGAGCTCAGCGAGACATTTAAGCAACCGCTCGAGGTGACCACCGCTCTCACGCGGGAGCTCAGCGGCCCGCGCCGCAGGCGCTAAATCGGTCCACAAGAGATTGGTACACCGAGCCGACATCTATTCCCCTCCC
>CAZNDW010000153.1:0-2630 GCA_964571895.1 uncultured Planctomycetales bacterium | reverse complement strand
GGCCATGTGACCCAATGATTATTTAAATCATAACGTTCGAGAAACGTTGTACCCGGGATCACAATATCAGCCAATTCCGTTGTCTCGCTGAGCATTGTGTCGACAGCAACAACAAACTCCAGTTTCTTTAAAGCTGTCTCGACATTTTTGGTGCCGACAACGGACATCATAAGATTTTGAAAAACAATCATGGCCATTTTAGGTTGATACGGCCCCTCCCCTTTAGCAAGACGATTAATAATCTCCGTATAAACTCCTGAGCTATGAAAATAAGGCCATTTATCTTTCCCGCCATCAAAGCGTGGTTGTTTTAAAGTAATCTTGGCCGTTTCATCCGCTTCCACCTCAATATGCTTATTGCCTTTCTTGACCGGGAGTACCAGTGTCCCCGGTTTTTCAATATTACCAGTAATGACCGCCAATGCCCCAATCGCCCAACCTCCATAAACACCATTGGTATGATGTGCCCCAGACCAAACATCAAGACAGGCTGGTTTAATAGTGGCAAAATCATGGGCTAAAGATTCAATGGTCTCAACAGGAACCGTTGTGATCTTTTCTGCCCAAGCTGGTGTTTTATCTTTGACATATTCTTTGAATTCATCAATCCCTGTAACCCATTCATTAATAAAATTTTGATCTTCCAGACCATCCCGTAAAATAACATGCGCCATCGCAAGAGCCAATGCCCCGTCGGTACTTGGCCGCAAAGGAACCCATTGATCGGCTTTGGAAGCGGTATAAGAAAGATGCGGATCCACAATGACCAGCTTTGCTCCCCTTTCAATCCCGCGGGTGATGATCCGCGGCAGATGCGACCATTTTGTTGCTGAAAGAGGATTCCAGCCAAAAATAAGTATATATTTAGAATTCATGGCATCGATCAAAGGCCGTTCGTCCCCCATAAGGATTCTAAAGGAAGCTTTTCGCCCCGTATCACACGTATTAGAATGCATACTGTAATTAGGTGTTCCTAAGAGTTTACAAAAATCACCCTGGATATGAGTAAAGCAGTGATCTTCGGAAAACCAGAGTAATTTATGCACTTCCCCCGCCTGGCGAAGCGCCGATAACCTCGCTACAATTTCCAAATACGCTTCTTCCCAAGAAATAGCTTTCCACTGCGGATCAATCCCAATTCCTTTATTAGGGTTTGTACGTCTCAGGGGTTGTTTTATACGGTCAGCATCATAGAGAGCCATAATCCCCGCATTCCCCTTAGGACACATGACAGCGCCTTCCTTTGAAGCATTAGCAAAAAAATCATCAGAAACATTAGTAAAACCTACTGGATTATGATTGTTAGGCTTAATTCTTACTAACCGGCCGTCAACCACCTGACACATGATCCCGGTTGTTCCTCCGCACATGTGGCAACAGGAAGGAATCCATTGACCTTTTTCATAAGGACCTACGCTTGGTTTCTCATCAGCGAGCGCATTCTTTAACCGGCCAACAGGTTCTGCCGTTAACAAACCAACACCAATTGTTCCTGTTATTTTAAGAAATTCTCGACGGTTTATTGATGGCATAAATCACCTCGTTTCCACATTAAAAATATTTAATTTCTTCTTTGCAAAAGTAAAGACAAATATACCAAGACAAACAATAAACGATAAAACCATCCATTCATGAAGACTAGGCACGTAGGCTGTCGTTAATCGATGGTTCTTAATGGCCTCCTCAATTCCTGAAAGAATTGGAACGGCTTGTCCAGGAATAACTAAATTCAAACGTACTGTCAAAAATAATACCGCAATCAAGGCTCCGCCCCACCTGGCAACATAAGGCTTGTCGGCTCCCTTAGTAAGTAAAATGATCGGCACCAAGCTTCCAAAAAATAAATGAAGGATCCAGAAGACCCACCAAAACGGCCCGAACATAATGAGATGTAAACTCGCAACATGTTCAGCCATACCACCCCAGAGGGGAACAGAAAATTCAGCCCACTCCAACAGTAGATCAAATAACAATAAGCCTAAAGTGATCCGGGCGAGAAACCGCACAAGCTGTTGGTGTTGAGCATTTTTATTTGGCCAAAACCAGGCCACAATAGCAAGCAACAATGCTCCGCCCGAGGTCAATGCCCCGGTCAAAAAAAGAATAGGAAACGTCGATGAATGCCAATACACCCTTGCTCCCACAACAGCAAAAAGCGCCCCCACACCTCCATGAAAGGCAATGGCTAAAGGAATGCCTATTGAACCCAATATTTTCATAATTTTTTGCTGCTTCTCACTATGTTTTTGAAATACGGTGTACAGTTCTGCCAGCAGAAGAATAAAATACGATGTATAGAGCCAGATCATCCATGCCATCATTGAGTGGAAATTCGGCCGGGTAAACACATACCAAAAACGTTCCATATGGCCAATGTCAAACCATATAGAAAATAAAGCCATAAACAGGGTGATTGTTGCAGTAACAAGTGATAACCGCCCTATGGGCTCCAACTGCTTTACGTTAAACACATAAACTAAGGAAGAAAGAAGAAATGCGCCAGCTGACAAGCCAACAAAATAAATATAAGCGGCCACCCATAACCCCCACGGCACAAATGATCCATAATTTGCTAAATGGTGCCCGTAGACTAATCTTTGCCAGACCCCCACGGCCCCAACACCAAAAAA
>CAZNDW010000152.1:0-2632 GCA_964571895.1 uncultured Planctomycetales bacterium | reverse complement strand
AAGATCGACAACCTGACGATTGAAATCAATAACAACGAACTGCCGGGTCTGGATGGAAGCGGCCTGGGTTTTCTGAAGGCCATTAAAGAAGCCGGCATTGAGGAGCAGGATAGTCCCAGAGAATATTTTGACATCCCAGAGCCGATGGTTGTCGAACAGAATGGCTCGGCGATTTTTATTGTGCCCGGCGAGGAGCTGTCGGTTTCTTATATCTTAGATTACAATCGCCCTTTTTTGGGGGCACAATTTTTTTCCTCAAAAATCACGCCCGATGTTTTTGAAGCCCAGATCGCGTCCTGCCGCACCTTTTGCTTGGAAGAAGAAGTCGAGGAGCTCAAAAAAAGAGGTCTGGGCAAAGGGGCAAGCTACGAAAACAGCCTGGTCGTCACCAAGAGCGGAGTTAGAAACAATGAGCTCCGCTTTAAAGACGAATTTGTCCGGCACAAAGTCCTCGATTTTCTCGGTGATCTTTATCTTTTGGGTGCTCCTGTCCGTGGACATGTCTTTGCCATTAAAAGCGGGCATACGCTCAATATCGCTTTGGTAAAAAAGATCCGGCAAGAAATGCTTAAATCCGAGACCAAGCCGCCTGCCCTGCCCGGGCGCCTCAACGGGGAGGCAAAAGCCACGGATATCCAATTGGCGCCAGCTGGCGCCAATTGGAGTGTAAAGCCTGAAAATCCGCAGGCCAAGGCCATGGATATCCAGGGGATTATGAAGATTCTGCCGCACCGGTATCCTTTTTTGCTAGTTGATCGGATCGTGGAGCTGGAGAAAGGAAAAAAGGCCGTGGGGATCAAGAATGTCACGGTCAATGACAGTTTCTTTCAAGGGCATTTCCCCTCGCGCCCGGTCATGCCCGGGGTGTTGATGATTGAGGCGATGGCCCAGACCGCCGGCATTGCGGTTTTGACCAACGAAAACCATCAGGGGAAAGTGGCGTTCTTTATGGCCGCGGACAAGATCAAGTTTAGAAAACCGGTGGTGCCGGGCGATCAGCTCTATCTCGAGGCCCGGGTGATCCGGGACCGGGAGAAGACGTCTCAGATTCATGCAGAAGCCCGAGTCAATGGCGAGATCGCTGCCGAGGCGGACATGCTCTTTTCTTTTGTTGAGAAATCCTATTTGCATGCCCCATGAGTTCTACGCAAATTCATAAAACTGCTTTTGTTGATCCCAAAGCCGCGCTGGGAGAGGCGGTTGTGATCGGGCCTTATTCGGTTATTGAGGGGAACGTCGTTTTGGGAGACAGGTGTCAGGTGGGAAGCCACTGCGTCATGATGGGCGATACCACAATTGGAGGAGACTGCCATTTTTTCACCGGGGCGGTCGTCGGGAGTGTCCCCCAGGACAAGAAATATGACAGCGATGAGAAAGTCTTTCTTAAGATTGGAAACAACAATGTCTTTCGCGAGTACACAACCGTCAATCCCGGAACGGGCGATCAGGGCAAGACGGTCGTGGGTGACCACAATCTTTTTATGGCGTATTCCCATGTTGCCCACGACTGTGTGATTGGAAATCATTGTGTGATGGCCAATAGCGGAACCCTCGCCGGCCACGTGACGCTGGAGGATGGGGCCGTGGTGGGAGGGCTCTCGGCGGTGCACCAATTTGTTCGGGTGGGCGAGCTTTCGATTATCGGGGGCTGCTCTAAGGTCGTTCAGGATATTCCGCCTTTTTCGATGTGCGATGGTCATCCGGCGAGGGTCTTTAGCATCAATGCGGTGGGCCTCAAGCGAGCAGAATTCCCTGTGGAAACCATCCGTACCCTGCGAAAGGCCTTTAAGATTTTGTTTCATTCGGGTTTAAGCAAATCCAACGCCGTTGAGAAGATCGAAAAAGAACTCCCGATGTGTCCCCAGCTCCAGCATCTGGTGTCTTTCATGAAATCTTCCCAAAGAGGCATTTGTCGTTGATGATGTCTGTCTCAATCCCAACCCTCGGCCTCATTGCGGGCAATGGAAAATTTCCCATCCTCCTGGCCCAGAACCTCAAATCTCAAAATATCAAGATCAAAGCCGTCGGCATCAAGGGCGACACCTCGGTATTTCTAAAGCCTTTTGTCGATCAACTGGTGTGGATTGATCCCGGGGAGCTCGGCAGACTTTTTGAATATTTTAAGAAAGAGGGCATTCACAAAGTTGTCATGGCCGGCCAAGTCAATCCCAAAAACCTTTTTGACGAAAAGCGCAAATGGGACGACGATTGGCAAGACCTCTTGGCCGGTCTTCCCAATCGAAAGGCCGATACCATCTTTGGGGCCATCGCCGACAGACTTAAAAAAGAAGGCATCGAGCTTTTGGATTCCACGCTCTTTTTGAGCGATCACTTAACCCCCAAAGGCACCCTGACCCATCGGGGCCCCACCTTAAAGGAATTGGCGGACATCGAATTCGGCTGGACGATCGCCAAGGCCATGGGAGAGCTGGATGTCGGGCAGACGGTGGTCGTCAAAGAAAAGGCCATTTTGGCCGTCGAGGCCATGGAGGGCACGGACCGCACGATTCTTCGGGGAGGAACAATCGCCCGCTCGGGCGCGGTGGTCGTTAAAATGAGCAAGCCCAAACAGGATCATCGCTTCGATGTCCCGGTGGTGGGGCCCAAAACCATCCAGACCATGAGGAAGGTC
>CAZNDW010000151.1:0-2637 GCA_964571895.1 uncultured Planctomycetales bacterium | reverse complement strand
GGCTCCGCGCCCGCCAGAAAACGTGTCGGGTCCGCCGCTCTGTTTGGCGGAAAGGATCTCAGATCCTTCGGGCCTCCGGCCCTCAGGATGAGGGGCCGGGAAACTCCCCGACCACTCAATTAAAGATGCTTACGCGCTGCGTAGGTAAAGACCAAGAAATAATTCTCGAGCGCTGCTTCGGTAGAACCGTATTCGTTTACTCCGAAAAAATAATCGACAAGCGTTTCTCTTGCCCGCGAAAGCTCCTTCAGTCGAGAGAAACCTCTCGCGTTTTCCAAAGTCAAATCCATCAATTCGAGCGCCCGCTCCGCCGCCTTAAGGCAATAGGAGCTGTTATTTTTCTTCTGCCAATTCAAAGCCCGTGTAACTTCTCCTCCAATATTCGCCATTTGTTCCGCCAACGATAATTGACCCCAGCGGCCGGAGGCAAGATCTTGGTGCTGATAGCTCATCGGCCAATCTTTTCTTTAACGACTCCAATAATTTTCCTGCGGACTTCTTCACTCTCAACGCCGCGGCTTCGGTTGCCTCGGGAAGGACGCATATTAACCCATGTTTGGGGTTGGCAGTTGTAAGTCATTGAAAATAAAGGAGTTCATTTTCGATGTGCCACTACATCGGCTGGATTCGGGAGTCGGAGTGTCTTATTCGGCAACACGGCGCGGTCAATGCCCAAGGCACCCAACACTTGCCTTGCATGGGCACTCCCGATGGTGATGCCCGACTTTTTCCCAGAAGGCGTATCAAATTCAACGGCGCTCACTGTATCCAATGCCTGTAACGCTTCCTTGGCTGAAAGATTGACACCCCTGGCCTTAAGCTTCTTCTCCAGAATCCGTTCCATTAAAAAGCCGAGCGCTGCTACAAAGATATGGGCTCTGACCCGATGCTCCGTTTGATGGTAAATCGGCCGCATCTCTACAACATCCTTCAAACTTCTAAAACCTCGTTCCACTTCTGCCAATTCTTTGTATTCGGTCACGGCTTCCACGGAATCCAAATCTTTGTCTTTTGTTTCGATCAGGTACTTGCCTTCAATCTTTTTCTCTTGTTCCAAGTACACAGGATGCTCGAAATACTCAAACCCCCCTTGCTCGCTCACACGCCAGTCAAAGTAGCGGTGTCCCTTGCGCCGAGACAGGATCTTCGCGACATGGTAGCCAATCTTCTCTGGGCGTTTCAATTTGCCGCTTGTCACTTGAGCTTTCAAACATTCCAACTCCTCCTTAACCTGCGCCATCGAGCGCTTGCGCATCGCTTGCTCATAGGCTTCGCGTTCCTCAGAATGCACGACAAAGATCCTGCTCCCCTCCGTCTCTCCTCGGACCTCCCAAACCCGTGTCTTGGGCGGCGGGTCCTTCTCCCCGGCATTGATTCCCACCGGGCATTCTTGGCCCGGCCCTTCAATCCGTTCAATGTATCGAATCACTTCCTCCCGACGCCTTCGGGGAAGTCCAAGGAGATATCCTTGTTGTCTGTCTTGGATGAATGAGAGCACATCCTGGGTAATCATTCCTCGGTCACCCACAAAAATGATCCTCCCCACCCCGAATCGCACCTCAAGATCTTCAATCACGGTTTCAACCGTCTCGTGATCTTTGAGATTTCCTTCAAACACATGGTGAGCAATGGGAAAACCTTGTACCATCACCAGCCCCACCAGGATTTGCCGGTTCCTCCGTGTGCGATCCCGATTGTATCCGTAGCGTGCAATTTCAGGAGGACCTTCCCCCTCAAAATAGCTGCTTGTCACATCATAAAACACGACTTCCACTTTCAAATGAAACAAATCCCGTAACTGGTGATAAAGCACTTTCTCAAGGGCTTCTTTGTGCTCAATCAAAATATCAAGCGTTCGGTAAAAAGATTCAAGCCATTTCAGATCGACCTTCACACGCCCCCGCTCTTTCCACACCGGCACATATCGCTTGCCCGATCGACTCACCACGTATTGGGTTTCAAGCCAAGCGCCTAAACCATGTTCGCTTGAAGGCCGTGACAGGCGATTGGTGACCAGAAGCGCCACGCGATCCGCCCACCCTTGAGCACGCGTCAAAGAATCCAAAGCCTTCCATAAGTTTAGTTCTGAGAAAAGATGATGTACCAGAAACGTTATCCCATAAGGAGCGGAGGCCACCGGTTCCATCGATTCGCTCGAGCCCAAAAGCGAAGGTTTTAATATTTTCACCAGCGAAAGCGCTTGACTTTGAAGAACGCGCCTGTTGCCAAGATTGGAAATGACTCTTGAACGGACTTTTCCATGGTCACGATAACTTTCCAAGATTTGGACATACTCGTCGACCTGGCCGTTGGGACGTTTTATTTTTTGGACACGAGCGTACACTGGAGTCTCCTGAGTTACCGTACTTATGATCGGCATTGCTCGGCTCATTGTCAATAAGAAAAGCGGCTCAAATCTAATATTTGTTACGCTACACATTTTGAAATGTTAACTCCCCAGCTTAACATTTTGAACCACTTACGACGATGGGTGGTGCTGCCAACCCCAAACATGGGCTATGTCGCGTGTCTGCAATCGCTGCGTTACTCCCAGGCAACGATTCGAAACTACCGGTTTTATGTCGTGAATTTTTTCAAATATCTCAAGCTGAAAGAGTGGAAACTGAAGGACATAAA
>CAZNDW010000150.1:0-2648 GCA_964571895.1 uncultured Planctomycetales bacterium | reverse complement strand
CTGCAGCTGCAATATTTTATTGTTTCTTTTCATCAGATTAAGCATAAAGGACAAACATTAATTTGTCAATACATATGTATTGCTATTCTTATTTTCATCATTTTCATCATAAAATCTCAATCGTCTTAATCTCCAAAATCTGGCAAAGCCTGACCAGAGTGTACAGCGTCACATTCTTCTTTCCCTCTTCCGCTCTCGAGATGTCCGGCTGTTTCATCCCTGTGCTCAAAGCCAATAGATTTAAAGCTATAAGCGCTATAGATTATAACCTATCGGCGTGCGAAGCCGAGGCTTAAGGCCAATCCTATTTTAATTCTACACTGACTTCTTTGCCCAGGCCTTGAACAATTTTTTCCAATGTTAAAAGCCGCATGTCATTGTGCCCTCTCTCAATGCGAGATATGATCTGCTGGGAAATGCCGATTCTTTCGGCCAATTCACCTTGGGTGAGGCCCAAACTTTGACGGATTGATTTTATTTTCTGCGCTACTTGCCGCGTTAGTTCATGAGGAGTGCCCTCCTCCCTGCGCGGACGCAGGGCAATACCTCTTTCTTTAAATTTATCAACGAGCTTTTCATAGACCGCCTGCCAGAAGACAATCCGCGGATCGTTCCAAGAGTCTTTGCGCATTTGGCGCTTGATGCGGGCCCAGTTCTGGATAAAAATTGTTCGATCAAGGTATTGGGCAAAAACCTCCTTCGGGGTATTGGTGCGCGACAACAAAAGGGCAGCCAAGTTCACAAATCGCTCATGATGCGGATCTTTCAAAATGGCTTGGATCTCTTCTAAGGAGATGTCCTGATCCCATAACCATGCGGGTCTCATTATGTCTATACCCCCTCAATTAAACTCTCGAGAAGCTTATTGATTTCCCTTTTAAAATGATTTTCCATGAGCCTGAAATCAGGCTTTGTTTTAATCACCAGCCCTAAAAGACCGGTCTTCATGTCGGTTCGGTCATATGTGCGGTACCAGCGGACGACCCCCTCCTTTACGGCACTGGGACAATGCCTTGAGACAAATTCGGATAACGGCATCGTGATCGTCGATAAACAGTAGAGGTCATAAAAATCTTTCGCCGTTTGCCGGCTGCCGATCAGAATCTTTTGACCAATATCATTCACCGTAGGGACATGTCCCGCAATCGCATAGATTTTGCGCAGGTAAATATCTTCTAAGGACAAGACCTTGACTCCATCAACCTGCTTTAAGGAGTTTAAGAGCTCTATGTAATCCTCCACAAAATCAATCTTGCACTGTTTTTCTTGGTCTATATGGACCACATAAACAGCGATCCGTATCAGATGCTCCTGATTTTGCTCGGAAATAAGCTCGATAGTCCAACTGGAATCCTTTTGGAGATTATCTATGATCTTGATAATTCGTTCCTTGGAAAAAGATTGAGTGAAAAAATCCAAATCAAAGGATTCACGGTGTTGATAATAGAACAGGGAAAGGGCCGTGCCGCCAGCTAGATAAAAATCATCTATTTTGTTTTTGAGAAAGGGCAGCACTGTGTTGGGAAGCGAGAAATCGATTTTCATGGTAGCAAATATACAATAGAAATATGATAAAGTCAAGTTTATACAATTTTTAAGTTGTAATATCTCTTTTGGGCCTTTGCATTAACTCATTTTACCACCCCACACCTTCGCCACCCCGGCCTCAACCATGCGGCCGTTGAGCCACAGGCCCTCGGCAGCCACACGGTGCATATCAGTTTCCCCGGGGAGGTAAAACACATCCACCAAATACCGGTCCCACTGATCGGTCTTATAGGTTTTAACCACGAGATTTGGGGAATCTTTCAACTCGTTTTCAATCCACTTCTTGGCGCGTTCTCCCGCGAGGGTGCCGAGCTCGGGCGCGTCGATCCCTTTTAAGCGCAGGCGCTGCTCGTTCCAATACCCAAAGCCCTGGTCAATGATGACCAAAGGCGTATCAGCATCAACGACCCGGCGCAGCTTCCCCCGGAAGGTAAAAAGCTCATCGGCCCGGGCATCGTTGATTGTTTTAAGGAGATAATCCCCGTTGATCTTCTCGGACTTATAAAGATTCTTATTATTCAGAACCGCCTTTGAGGCCGGCGCCTCTTTGCGGGCGGCAAACCCCAGGTCCACAAACCAGGGAGTCTCAAAATTTTCGATGTCAGCGGCGCGCAAAATCCGATACGTAAAAAGCCGGCCGCGCACCGGCGTCTTAAGATTGGAGGCCGGCGGCTCATCGGACTTGACGCTTTGCGGCATCAGGGCCAGACGCAATTCATCAGGCGGAATCCTTTCTTTTTTGATACGGGCAATCCACTCCTGACGCCGGGCCTCATCAGACACAGTCAGCAGAAAACGGTAATGCGACCATTTTAAATATTTCTCAGGTTTGAATCTTGGAAAATAACGGAAAAACTGTTCGCACTGCTGAAGCGTCCGGTTATTGATGCCCAAATCCCGCGACAGATCCTCATAAAACCGGCCAACCCCGCCGTAGGGCAGATCGTGCGAATTAAGATAGATGTTGATATGCCTCCCAGTGGCCCAGTGGGAAAGCACCTTATGCCTTTCCAGGAGCTCTTCGACTTTTTGGAATCCCTTTTCTATCTCCCGGCGGATATCTCTGAGAAGCTTTTGGTAATCGGATGTCTTTAGCCCGT
>CAZNDW010000149.1:0-2660 GCA_964571895.1 uncultured Planctomycetales bacterium | reverse complement strand
TGCCGGCCAGAACGGGTTTGGGGTCCAGCTCTTCTTTCACCGTTGGGCTTTTGAACGCCCTGTACGCCTTAAAGGGCGTTATGCCAACCAAAGAGCGCCTGGCGCAAGAGGCCATTACCATCGAGCAGGAGCGCTGCCAAGAGAATGTGGGCTGCCAAGATCAGGCCTTAGCGGCGCATGGCGGTTTTAATTTTATCGAGTTCGGGGGACACAACCATTTACGGATTAGAAAAGTGACGATTGCCCTTGAGAGAATCAAATTGCTCGAAGACCATCTGATGATGTTTTTTACGGGTTTCTCCCGAACGGCCTCGGAGATCGCCCGCCACCAGATCCAAAACATCCCCAAGAAGAAAAAGGAATTAAAGGCCATGCATCAAATGGCGGTTGAGGCGGTGGACATCTTAAATGGAAATCAGTTGGTCGAATTTGGCAGGCTTCTTCATGAAGCCTGGCGGCTGAAGCGCAGCCTCTCCCAGAAGATTTCGAACCCCCACATTGATGAGCTTTATCAGAAGGCCCGTCGCGCCGGAGCAGTGGGCGGCAAACTGCTCGGAGCGGGCGGAGGAGGCTTTATTTTATTGTTTGCCAAGCCCGAAAGACAGCCTAAGATCCAGCAGGCCTTAAAAGGTTTGTTGGAGATTCCGTTTCGATTTGAGAGTCTCGGAACCCAGATCATTTTTTATCAGCCCAATTCGGGGCAGGTCTCGTAGGGGACGGTCGCGACCGTCCCCTACGTTAAGAAAATGAATCTCAATCAAATCGACGTTGCCATCCTCTGCGGCGGCCTCGGCAAACGGCTGAGGCCGGTTGTCGGAGACTCCCCCAAGGTGATCGCGCCGATCAAGCGTCGGCCTTTTTTAGATTTCATTTTATATCATCTCCTGCAAGAGGGTTTTCGGAGGGTCATTCTCCTGACGGGGTATAAAGCGAAAGTCGTGGAAGACCATTACCGACCCAAAGGGCATCCTTTAACTCTGCCTCGCACCTCGTGCTTCTTGATTTGTGCTCGGCACGAGGTGAGCGGAGCCGAAGGGTTAACGATGGAATTTTCCAGAGAGAAAAAGCCTTTGGGCACCGGGGGGGCGGTCAAAAACGCCCGCGGGCTCATCAAAAGCAATCCGTTTTTTCTCCTCAACGGCGATTCATTCTGCCCCGTCGATTATCAGGAGTTCCTGCGGTTTCATTTCTCTAAAAAGGCCTGGGGCTCGATCGTCTTATCGAGCTTTAAGGAAAATCGTGATTTCGGTCAAGTTGTCGTCGATCCTTCCCAAAGGATTCTGGATTTTAAAGAGAAACCGGAAAATAATCTCTCTGCCGGATGCCATGCCAACGTCGGCATTTACTGCTTTCCCAAAGAAATTTTTCAAGGGATGCCTAAGGCCGCGGCATTTTCTCTCGAGCAGGATGTCCTGCCCGGGCTTGTTCAAAAAAGGATGTATGGTTTTGTCACGGATACGAAATTTGTCGACATCGGAACACCTGAGCGCTATCAAAAAGCGAAAAAGGTTTTGATAAAAGGATAAAAGAGATCAATGCCAACCAAGGCCAACCAACGTTTTTCTTTTAAAGTTCCTTTTGGGACGGTCTCCATCACGCCAAAGGCGTGTCGGTTGATTGATGAGATTCTCAACTCGCAGTGTGTGACGAAGGGGAAATATGTGGCTCAGTTTGAGGAGGAATTTGCCAAGCTGTTCGGTTGTCGATATGCGGTGGCCTTAAGCAGCGGCACCGACGCCGATGCCCTGGCCTTAGCCACCCTCTACGATTTTGGAGCGGAACGGGGCGATGAAATCATCGTGCCGGCCCTTTCCTTTGTCGCCACTGGCAATGCGGTTTTTCAGGCGGGCTTTAAACCGGTCTTTGTGGATGTCGAAGAAAAGTCCTTGAATATCGATCCCCGTCAGATTGAAAGAGCGATCACCCCCAAGACCAGGGCCATTATGCCGGTGCATCTGATGGGCAAGCCCGCGGACATGGATCCCATCCAGGCCATCGCTAAGCGGCATAAACTCTTTGTCATCGAAGATGCGGCGGAGGCCCACGGCGCCGAGTACAAGGGCCGCACAATCGGCACCCTCGGGGACTTGGCGGCCTTCAGCTTGTATGCGGCGCACATCATCACGACGATCGAAGGCGGTATCGTCCTGACGGATAACGCCTCGATGGCCGAGGCCTTAAGGTCTTTGCGTAACCACGGGATGGTGGATAAATTCGTTTTTCAGCGCATCGGTTTCTCCGCCAAGATGAATGAGATTGAAGCCGCGGTGGGGCTGGGGAATATCGAAATCTTTCCAACCATCCTGGATCGAAGGCGGAGGAATATGGCTTACCTGATCCAGCAGTTTAAACGATTCGCTGAGTTTTTCTCCTCGATCGAAGAGGCCCCCCACGAAAAACTGGGGCCCCACGCCTTTCCCATCACCGTTTGTAAGGGCGCTCCCTTTACCAAAGAGGAATTCGTACGTTTTATTGAAGAGGCCGGGATCGATTCCCGTAATTTGTTTTACTCTATTCCCACTCAATGTCCGGGTTATGCCTTCTTGGGATACAAAAAGAAGGACTTTCCCAACGCCGAGTATTTTGGGAATAACGGCTGCCATATCGGCGTGCATCAGGATTTGGAAATCGCTGATCTGGATTATGTGATCAACGTGGTT
>CAZNDW010000148.1:0-2681 GCA_964571895.1 uncultured Planctomycetales bacterium | reverse complement strand
CCCAACTTCCGCAGTTTCAAAAGTGAGTTTGTTGTAAACATTGGACTTACGACGATGAGACCCCCGAAGTTATCACTACATTCCTGCCTGCCGGCAGGCAGGTTTGATTCTGTTGATGCGCTTTGGGGGATAAATCTTCAGGCGGTCGAGTAAAATTTGCTGCGCCTTTTCGGGTTGGGAAACACACCGGAGTCTCAACTCGGGCCCTTCCTGAAGAGGCAACACGACATCCACGGAATGAATACCGGCCAGTTCTTCAATGAGTTTTCTTGGGCTGTTGCCGATTCCCGCCGCCTGCATCCATTGGCTCAAGGTCCGGTACATCACAAGAGCCAGGAAGCAAACAAAGATATGCGCCTGGACGCGTTCCTGGGTTTGATGAAAAACGGGACGAATGTTCATTTCACTTTTCAGCATCCGAAATGTCTCTTCAACCTCGGTCAATTGAATGTAGGTCTTCCATAAATCTTTCGGATCCTTTTGGTCTCTGAAATTGGTTCTCAATAAATAACAGCCTTCACTCAATTCCGCCCACCGGCGCTTGGCTTCGTTTTTTTCAATCCGTAGGGTCTTGCCCGTTTTATTTTCCTCCAGCGTGACTTCAAATAAGGGCTCGGCCCGCGTGTTCTGTCCCAGAATCTTGCCGATCCGCCGTTCAATCCCGGAGGCTCTCTGAAGCCGGCCCCGCTCGACTTGACGCCTTAATTTCTCAAGCCGCGTCTCGATCCGCTTCTCGAATCGCTTCACAATGGCCCGGTCCTTTTCCTTCCGCCCCTCTGAGCGGCATAAAATAAAAAGCTCGCCCTCTTCTTCACACAGCTTCACCTCAACCCCCGGCTGGACTTGTTTCCAGTCCTTCTCAAGCAACGCTTGCTCAAAGCGCTCAAGCTGGCTCTTGGGGGTCCCCGCCAGGTAAAATCCATTCCGCTCCCTTAAGAATTCAAGATTCTCTTCACTCACCATCCCCCGGTCCATCACCCAGATCCGGTTCGCTTTCCCGTAACGCCTTTCCATCTCTTCCACAATCTCTTCCACCGTCGTCACATCCGTCCGGTTGCCGTCAAAGACTTCGTAAAACAAGGGAAGTCCTTCTTCGGTGGCCACCACCGCAATGGTCACCTGTTTCGCATCCGGGCGGCTGTCGCGGGAGTAGCCCCGTTGAGCTTGAGGGTTGCCTTTTGCCTCCCCCTCAAAATAGGTGCTCGTCATGTCATAAAGCAGCAAATCAAACCGGCTGCCGAATAATTCCCCGTACTTTTGCTTCAAATGCTCCCCGAGCGCCTTCTTCGACGGCAGCATCTCATCCAAGGTCCGGTACAACCGGTCTTCGTTGATCTGCCGAATATCGATGCCCAAAATATCATCGATCGCAGTTTGATCAATCCATCTCTCGGCTATCGCCAGCTCACTGGAGGGATAACAAAATCTTGCAATCACACTCACACAACTCATCACGTCCCAATCAATCGTTTCCCGGCCCCGTTCCATTTGTCTTGCGAAAAATTCATCCAGCCCAAGCTTCCTCCACAAGGCCAGGGCAAGCCAGACATCCCCAAAGCGCCTCATCCTCTCCACCCGCACTTTGCCAATTCTGACCGCTTCAACTCTTTGATCCTCTTCAGAGTCAAACAATCCACGAATAATCGGCTTGCCGTCCACCTGATTGGCCACCCGCTTCCAACTCTTCTGCTGCTTCTCATTTAATTCCCCCAAACAGGCAACCGTCCTCTGCCGAGGTCCAGTCGCCGTCCGAATGCTTTCGACAAGACTCCAATAAATGTGCTCCTTGCCGTCTTTGAAAATTTTTGTCTTCCTCAAATACAAGCTGACTTCCTCCTCGTATCGTCACTTGTATTCTCGACATTTCCTTCCCACTTTCAAGGGGGTAGGTTACCACTACATCCCCCTTAAAGAATTTCCCCCTCACAAAAAAGATCAACCCTGTTATCCGCCTAAGGGAAAATATTTTTCAGTGCGGTCCAACTGCGGAAGTTGGGCTAGCCCGATCAAGTTTTCCCAAGCTTCCCTGCCGAAGCCAAAAAACGATTCCCCGGAATGGATCCGGATCCTCAAACAAAACTTCCAGGTCATGAGCCAGGCCCGGCTCCAAAGCTTTGCCGAGACTTTCGGAATCCTTCCTCTGGTGGAAGAGTTCAAGGCCCGGTTCCAGATCCAAAGATCCGCTTAAGGTTTCACTGGCGATTGACACATTTCTGAGCACGAATTAACAGAATTTCCCCAGACCTCCCGGCGCTCAGTCGCTCCGGATTCGTGCCTTCAGGCTGGGGAAATTCTGTAGCCTTGAGCACAGATAAGCGCCAATCTCCAGTTAGGTTTCGGCCTTGTCTGTGTCAAAGGTCACTGATATACTTTTTGCGTGGAGTTGTATTTTACGCGGCATGCACGGAATCGGATGCGCCTGTACGATATTCCTCCCGCAGAGGTGACCGCGGCTTTGAAAGAACCAGAACAAACCAATCTTGGTTCAGAAGATCGTTGGCATGCGTGGAAGCCAAGAAACAAAGGAGGTTGGCTGCGCGTCACTTTTAAGGACGAAGGGCCGCGGCGGATCGTTATTACGGTAACGCCGAAACGCAAGCTTGAAGGAGGTAAAGGTTATGCGGATTGAGTACGACCCGGAGGCGGATGCCTTGTATATTCGATTTCTTAATGTCAAACCC
>CAZNDW010000147.1:0-2681 GCA_964571895.1 uncultured Planctomycetales bacterium | reverse complement strand
TAAATAGAAACCAGTGGGTTAAGAAATGGAGGGACTGGTATTCTGCTCCAAGTAAGATAATTCAGCGCTCCGCCGCTGAACCCTATTCCGGTTCCAATAAGAACATAAAGCACTTGATTTCGATAAAGGCCTTGACGAGCTTTTAAAGCGCGCAACATCAAATAGTGTGCATAAATAGCGCATCCAAAAAAATGGACGGTATGGACATAAAAAAGAAATCCGGCTCTTAGCCAATACGGAAAGACGAGATAGGCTTCTGGATTGTACGCGAAGTAGTTCGTATATGCGGTAACCGCGAGAATCGTACTGAATAAATAATTAAATATATTAAACTTCCTACGGTCTAGCTTAAGGAGATTAAGTACAAAATGCATGAACGTGGTTGGAATAAATATCACAAAGACCATCAATGTCCTGAGATAACCTTCGGCGAGATAACTTTTGTCCGTGGTCAACCACAGAAAATAGGAGAGACCCCAACCTGCAACCGATAAGGCAAATAAACAAAACGCTTGATTAATACGGGATTTCGGATTTTTAAAAAAAACGAAAATTAATAAGGCAAATGAGGTGAGAAAATTAAGAAGGCCGGCGAAAGCGTAGTAGCCAAGAGGGATACGATCCAACATACCATTATGTTTTGGTCAATATCAGAAAGAAAATAGTGCCGGTACCCTCTCGTTCGATCTTTAAGGAAAATTTATCCGACCCCAACTGCTTCGTGGTCTCGATCAGGTCGTCCTTGGTTCTTTTAATAAAAGCCCAATCACACAACCACTCCGGAGGTAAAGATGGAAATTCGATGTCTTGATCTTTATAGGTAATCACCAACGTACCTTTGTCATTTAAAAGCTGAAACAAAAACTTCGTTAAATTTCTGAATATTCGATCGGGCAGATACTCGGTCAGTCCGAGAATATAAATAACATCTTGCTTCCCGATAAGGTCAAAATACTTAGGGTCTCTGAAGATACTTAGAACATTTGCGTGAATTAACCTCACTTTAAAATTTGGCGGTAAATTATTGAATTTGGCCTGGGAAAACTTAAGCGATTCCTCATCATAATCAAGTCCCGTGAACACAATGTCTTTTCTTTGAGTCAGATACGGATCACATAAAAGTTCCCTTATTTCCCTACTTGGGCCACACGCAACATTCAGAAGTCTTACGGTCTTTAAATCAGAATTTTCGATAAGATCTTGTAAAATGTTCTTCATCTTGTTTTTCCGAGATCTCGCGGCTTGGGCATATCCGTTGTTCAAAAAATAATTGTCCCAACAGAATCCAAGAGTTTTGTTTTCGGCCAATGGTTTTTTATCATAAATTATTTCAAAGAGCTTGTAGTCGCCTGGATAGCCTCGTGGCTTGTCATACGCCATCTTAACAATCGGGCTCTTATAGTACCAACATCCCGTGAGATCACGGAACAATTGTTTAATCTTTTTCATGCTCCTTTCATCGCTTACCATTTTCTCCAAGGCATGGCCTTTTTTCAAAAGAAGATCATTGATGAGGGCTGTTGTTTTTTGCTCGGCCACGTCTGGCTCGATGCTACCTTGGGCAACTTCGTGTGCCAGAGAGGTCATTTCCTCATAGAATTTCCTGATATCGTTATTAAAAAAATCCTCCACTTTCGTTTTTAGATCGTTATTATCTTCAATAATAGATGAGGCTTTTTTTGCGAAGTTATCAAATATGAAATCTCTTATTTGATATAGAAGATCTTTTTCCAATAAAGAAAATTGCGCCCCAAATTGAAATCTGTTCTCCGCCAAAATTTTATGCCATTTTACCCTTGCTGGGATTTCGATCGGTTGCTCAGGTTTGGAAGGTAATAAATTCATTGATAGTAGAATATCTCCAGATAATGCTGGCCCTTCACAATCAAAACATATACCTGTCTCACTGATATTTAGGACGTTACCCCCTTTGCTATCTGGAAATACCCTAAGCGAGAAATTCGTTGCTATTCTCGGTGAGAATCGCTTTTCTATCTGCAACTCCCCACAAGTCTTCTTATGAGGGTATATTTCTGTTTCTATTCTTACATTTTCAAGCAACTCTTCATTGTCGAAGGGCTTAATAAGCACTTCTCCTAACTCTTGTGCGTGTTTTTGATCTGCTATGTCAGCGTAACCAGTAATAAACACAATTGGAATTTCTGGCTTGTTTCTCTTATTAAAATATCTCTTTATAGCTGTCGCAGTCTCAACGCCATCAATCCCCGCCATTTTAATATCGGAAATAACTAAATCAAAATCTGTCTCCGTAATCTTTTCTAATGCTTCTTTTCCGCCTTGGGCAGTGACCACGCTGTAGCCTTCTTTATTAAACAATTTAGTCAAAGTGCGTAATACCAGTGGATCGTCATCCATCACCAATATCTTCTTGTCCATCCTTTAATCCCCCTCTTAACTTAAGATCCTATGCGTATAAGTATCCCATAACTCCATCATTTTTGGGTTCCATCGTAAGTTTCTGCCCCTTTTATTGGCTATTGCGTTTCGACATTCTGTAAATAGGCGATGGCATCTCTGACTTTTTTCATCCGCTCAGCGTCTTCATCGGAAATCTCGAGTCCGAATTCCTCTTCGAATTTCATCGCAAGCTCGACGCTATCCAAGCTGTCAGCTCCTAAATCGTCAACAAAGTCCGCCTCCGGAACGACTTCCTCGGGTTT
>CAZNDW010000146.1:0-2729 GCA_964571895.1 uncultured Planctomycetales bacterium | reverse complement strand
CCTAGTCTCGTGGGCTCGGAGATGTGTATAAGAGACAGCCCGAGGCAAGGGGCCTTAAAACCTGGGCCCCGATCCCAACCTCTTGATCTTCAGCCAGCAGCCGAAAGTAATTTTTGATCGTATTCATATTTTTCCCCAATCCATTTGAGAGTGCGTTCGGTTGCGCCCTGTAGCTTCCTTAAAGTCTCGTGCGCCCGCTCGCCCAGATATTCTTTTTCACGATCACTGGTAAAAATCCGCCTCAGGACAAAGGCGAGTTCCTCCTCGCCATTCACCCGAAGGCTTCCGCCCTCTTCATCGAGGGAGCGGTAGATCTCCTGAAAATTAAAAACCCACGGCCCGTGGATAATCGGCCTTCGAAACAGGGCGGGCTCGACGGGATTCTGGCCGCCGTGGCGGATCAGGCTGCCGCCCATGAACACCGCATCTGCAAGGGCGTAGAGCCTCTTTAATTCGCCCAACCGATCCAGAATCAGGACATCGAAGGCAACCCCGCCCCTACCACTGGCTAGAACGGCCTGAAATCCAAATTGCTTCGCCTGCCTTAGAATTTTTTCTGAACGTTCGATGTGGCGGGGGGCCAGAAGGAGTTTCAAGGGAAAACCCTCCTTCCGGAAGCGGCGGAGGAGGCGAAGCAGGATTTCCTCCTCGCCGGCGTGCGTGCTCCCGCCGATCAAAACAAAATCGGAGGATAAAAACCCCCATTTTTCTTTGAGTCTCCCCGGATCTTCCGCCGCCTCGCCCTCCACGTCAAAGCCATCCAGCTTCATATTCCCCGTCACGGTCACCCGCTCGGGATTCACGCCGAGCCTGACCCAGCGCTTTTCATCCTCCGCGGTCTGGACCAAAAAGAAATCCAGCGCACCGTAAAGGGGCTTGAAAAGAAATGAAAAGCGCCGAAAGGCCCGCTCGGAGCGTTCGGAAAGCCGGCCGTTGATAACCCCCACCGGGACTTGACGGCGCCTCGCCTCCAGGATCACGTTGGGCCAGATCTCGGTTTCCACAAGGAGGAGGGCGCGGGGTTTGACGATCTCAAAAAACCGGCGGACGGCAGATCGCACATCAAAAGGAAAATAAAACGCCCGCAGGCGCTCTCCTTCCCACCGCTTCACAATGCGCTGGCCCGTGGGGGTCACGGTGGTGAGAATAATCCTTTCGCGGGGGGAGCGTTTGAGGAGGGCCTCGACAAATTTTTCCACGGCGAGGGCCTCGCCGACACTCACCGAGTGGATCCAAAGCGGCCGGATTCCATCCCGCCAGGCCCCGGCGTCCGGAGGAAGAAGACCCAAACGCTCGCGGACGAGACGGCCGGGATCTTCCGCTTGTTTGAGTTTGCCGAGAAAATGAGGCAGCGAAAATATCCCAAAAATCAGAAATCCGAGATCGTACAGCCAACGTATCATCTTTTTATTGCCATGTGCACAATGTCATTGCGAGGCGGCATTCCAAGCGGTGCCGAAGCAATCTCTCGAGCTTGCAAGATTGCTTCGCCTCGCTTCGCTCGGCTCGCAATGACGTGAACGGTTACCTTGTCTCTTATCACTTGAGTTCTGCAAATTTCATAAGGCGTTAAGCAAATGCTGGTACGAAAGTGTGTTTCTGAAATGACGAATCTTCTGACGGAATCCCTTGCAATGATTTGGAGCCGACAAGGCAATCAGGTTGTAGGCGATCATGACAAGGGTCCAGTGTGTTTGGACGCCCTGCCAGGAGCGCATGAACACGTGGCCGAAGGCCAGGTGTTGCTTGATGTCCTTGTGAAAGATCTCGATTCCAAAACGCTGGCGGTAAAGCCCGACCATCTCGGATTCGCTCATTTGAAGGTTGTTGGTAATCAGAAACCTTGTTTCTTTGGCGCCTCCCTTCGTGATAAACAAAAGGATGGTTCCTACCTTGGGCAAGTGGACGATTCGCTTGGCGACCTTGAGCCTTCGCTTCTTGGAAAGACGCACAGTCTTGTAAGTCCTCGGTCCCTTGGCCAGGTGACTGACGACGGTTTTCCTGCCGTCCACTTCCAGAATACGGTTGCATTTGATCGCAGCCACGAAAGTCCAGCCTGCTTCGATAATAGGAATCAGGATGGGAGCACAGGCATACCAGCTGTCCATGAGCACGGTCACGGAGGTGCGTATCTTTTGACGAAGCCTCTGAAGGATTTCCTGGGCCAGTTGAATCTTGCTTTTGAATTCTCCCTTGGGCGAGGAGGCTTTGGGACGATAACCTTCCACCGCCCAGGCGAGCCACTCTCCGGCGATCTTCAGAACGCAGGTCACGGCGCACTGGCCTTTGACCAACCCGTCGGCCGAGTGGTGGATTCCCAAGCCTTCGATCTCTTTGCCGTCCCGGGGACAAGTCGTATCGTCGATGGCAATAACAAGACCGGTCTGCCTGTTGGCTTTCCGGGCCAAAAGATGCTCGTTGGCCTCTTGGAGACGTTTGCGCTTTTTGACCGAACCATTGAGAAAACGCTGGAGATTGTCGGGAAGCGTCTTGGCAATCTGGCTGGCGATTTCCCGGGTGGAATGAAACTTGACGAGCCAGACAAGGCCCGCCAAGTAAACCAGAAAATGTTTGATCTGGGGTCTCGTCAAGACGCTCAAGAAAAACTTCAGAGCGGACGTAGTTTTCTTCGGGAGAAATTTTCCCATGGCTTTCGTGCCCTCCTTGCCTTCGTCGGCATAGGAGATTTCGGCCGGAAGCCATTTTGTTTGAAGGGCTTATCATTGTCG
>CAZNDW010000145.1:0-2755 GCA_964571895.1 uncultured Planctomycetales bacterium | reverse complement strand
AAATATCAAAGGAAAATTTTTCCTAAAGGCTTTTCTATGCAAAGAAACGGCAAACCCATCTGGTATCCGCCGGCCATTGAAATCGGTTCAGCGGCCATTAAGCTCATCCAATTGGCCAAAACATCTCTTGGGTACGAAATCGCAAAAATTGGTTATTGGCCTTTAACTCCGGAAGGGCAAGCCCCCTTGACTCATTCGGCCCCGCCAAAAGCGGGGCCCTCAGAGTCAACCCTGAGTAAGCTCCCCGCCACGAATCCCGGCGTGGGGAGCGTCGAAGGGTTGACCATCCGAGATCAACTTAAGAGACTCATCGAAAACCAAAAGATCACAGGTCCGGTTGTGACCTCCTTGCCGCTCAATAAGATCCAGACCTTAAGCTTCCTTTTGCCGAATATGCCCGAGGGTGAAATAGAGCAGGCCATCATCTGGAAATTAAAATCCAATGTGCCCGGCGGGGGGAGTTTTGAAGGGATATCGTTTGATTACGTGCCTTGGGTGTCTTCCGAAGAGCATCTGGATCGCAAGGAGATCAGGGTCTTGGTTTTTGTGGCCTTTAAACACATTGTGATGGAACACATGAAGCTTTTCCAAGGCTTAAAATTAGAACCGACCGCCATTGAACCCAAGCCCTATGCCAGCTTAGAGGCGCTCCTTTGGCTTGGTAAACTTCCTGAAGACGAGACCATTATGGTTTTGCAATTGGGCGCGAGTCTCTCCTCCATTGTCATTTTGTATCGGGGGTATCCTTTTTTGATTCAGCCGCTTCAGATCTGCGGCAATACCCTGACCCAGGCTATTGCCCATTACCACCGATTTGATTTTCAAAAGGCGGAAGAGGTCAAGGGGCAGGCAGGCTCTTCCCAGTCGATCTCTTGGCCGGCTATCTCGAGCCAGCTCGAAAATTTGATCGTTGAGATCGAGCACACATTCCGGTCTTTCTCGCACCAGATCAAATTGCCGTCGGTTGTATTCAATCGAATGATTCTTTGCGGGGGGTCATCCGCGCTTCCCAATCTAGCGACATTCTTAAGCGACCGCCTCGGTGTGCCGGTGGATATTTTTGATCCGCTGGGCTCCCCGAATCTTCGCCTCAAGACAGAATTAACGCCGGTCGTGAAAGAAAATGCCGCCAGCTTCTGCAGTGCCTTAGGCCTGGCCGTGAGGTCGATTGAATGATAAAGCTTAAAAATGTTAATCTGATCCCCAAAGAGGCTTTGAGAAGGGAACCGTTTTTTAAAAAGCTGAGCTTCAAGAGATATAGAAATTTCCTTTATGGAAGCATTGTCGTTTTATTTTTAATCACCGTTACTGCAAAGCAGGCGGTCACGATCAGTCTTTTAAAATGGAACGTGGCCAAATCTAAAAAGGGCCTTCAGGAGGCAAAGCTCAAGCTCAATCAGCTCCAGACGCAGCATGTGCAGCTGGGGAAGATCAAAGACCAATTGCTCCGGGAGGCCTCCCAAAAAAAGGAACGGTTGGACCTTCTGGGTTTCGACGCGTTAAAGGAACGCAGCTATTCCCGGTTTATGGCCACAATCACCGAGCTGGTCCCCCAGGATCTCTGGATCAACGAGCTGGTTTTTCAGGAGGAGGCCTTTGAGATCGGCGGTTCGGCTCTCGATAATCAGTTGATCACCCAATTCATGAATAAATTGGATGAATCGCGGATTTTTAGAAACAGCCGTTTCACCTCATTTGAAAAAAAGGTCACACAGGAGCATACGCTTTACCGTTTTCAAATCACAACCGAGCCGCTGTGGGGCACCCATATTTAGGTTTCGGCAAAGACCAATGAGGGTTTCACTATGAAAATTTCTACCGAAACCTATGGATGGTTGGTGCAGGATGGTTAGGGCAGAAATTTTACCCATGAATCTCCCCTTCCTTGGCATGTATACAAGTTGGTTTCAGAGGCTTAGCCTCACAGAACGGCGTTTATTTATTGTCTTTGCTTTTGTCATCTTGGGTTCTGTGTATTTTAACGGATTTTTGAAAGGGACATTTAAGCAGATTGCTGCATTGAAAAAAGAATACACCGAGAATCAAAAGCGTTCTCAGGCGCTGATCTCTGATTTTCCCAATCTTGTTCAGGCCAGAGGGGAGCTGCAGACCCTACAGCAAAATATCGATAGGATGAGAAACCAGGCAGCCGATGTCGAGTCCCGGCTCATTGGCCCGGATGAGATTCCGCAGGTTTTAACCGAGCTGGTCAAATCCGCTCAGGGTTTGTCGGTTGATTTTCAGTCCATCAAACAAAAGACCCAGCAGGATAAAGAGGGATTCTCGAGGTTTATTGTCGACTGCCGGTTTGATGCCAGCTATGAAAATGCCGCCAGCTATATCAAAAGGGTCGAGCGGATGTCCCCCTTGATCAAGCTCACCCGGGTCCAGTTGAGTCCTTCCAAAAGCGACCCGAGGAATTTGGTGAATGCCGCTTTACAATTGACAACGATCATGGCCAATACCCCTACGGGAAAGGCGCAGTTGCTTTTTTCCAAGCCCGAGGACATAAAACCCTTAAAGATTAGCCGCAACCCTCTCACCCCGCGCTTTGGGGTCGCTGACCAAATAGAAGGAAAGGCCTTCAAGGTCATGGGCATTACTTATCGAAAGAGCGGAATCTCAACGGCCATCATCAATGATACGGTTGTTAAAGTCGGGGATGAGGTGGATCGCTGCCGGGTGGAATCGATTCTTCCGGATTCGGTTGTGATCAATGAGGCCGGGCAAAGTCGGGTATTGAAAGTGGAACGGT
>CAZNDW010000144.1:0-2770 GCA_964571895.1 uncultured Planctomycetales bacterium | reverse complement strand
AGCCGGCGGCATTCAGGTTGAGGTGTTGCAGGTTGTCCAGCTTGCTGATGCGGGGTGTGTGCTTTTTCCGTGGCTTTTTCATCGGCACATGTCTCCTCAGGGGTTCGAGAGAGGGAGAGACGTTCAGACCCGATGATGTGCGGATGACTGTAGCCTACTAAACGGGGTCCCTACGAACGGGCCACCAATGAACAAAACACTCATCATCGGAACCAGGCTAACAAGCGGGCGCATAGGGCACCATTGGCGCGACGGTTATAACTGTCTGAACACGCACAAGCATACACCAGGCAGCGCCGTGATCCCGTTTCTTTTAGAACGAAGGAGGCCGCCAGGCTCTTGGAATGGCTAACAATGCCTTGCAGCTGACTGCCTACAGCCTCCGCTCCTGCGTCGCTGCGGCTTTCGGCAGCAGCTGAAGGCCGGCGTTAGCCATAGGATCAATATTGAAATGAATAATCACACAGTTGAAATATTTAAAAATGTTTTTGAGGAAGAACTCGCATTATTACATAATGGAATTTGTGACAAATGTGATGCATTAATAAAACACCCTGTTATGCCGTGGATTGTTGGTGGTAACTATCTAAAAACAGAAGAAAAGGTTCTGTTTGTTGGTAAGCCTCATCGAGGAACACCAGGTGAGGAATTTCCTTCAGGGATTTTAGACCCGAGGGAGCCCCATTTAGGTTGGTTAATGGATTGTTCTTGGCCATATTGGAGCTATACAAGGGAAATACTCGTTTCATTGTATGGGGATAAAGACCCTTGGGATTACTGCTCATTTACCAATATTATCAAATGCACTAATGTTGGCGGAGAGGGGAATCCTACTAATGATAAAACCACATATCATATGGCAGAATGCTGCATTAGAGATTTAGGTGTAATTTTTAAGGAAATAGAAGTGTTAAAACCTCTACACATTGTATTCTACACCTATTCCTTGTATCCAGAATTATTGGTCAATTTACCTTTTGCAAAATCAATTACGGAAACCACTAATCAGAACCATAAAATTAAGTGTGGTAAAAAAAATCTTGGTTGGTGGACCCGTCTCGCTAAAACATCGTGGAGCGACAATGTTAAAATATTGGTGACGGGACACCCTGAGAGGATGAAAAAAGATCACTATGTGTCATTAATAACTGATTGGATTAAAACATAAATTTGCTAACAAATCGTTTCAAGGGACTGGCTAACAGCGCGGTTTTTCCAAGCCCAATTTTTCCAATCAAATATGGCGGTTAATAGAAGTTGGTTGCCATTTACCCGCCAGCCCCTGAACTCAGACGTTGATATGATTTGCATTGCAACCGCTTGTGCCAAAAGGGCTTCTAAAACCCGACTTTTGGCGCAAGCGTTGTCCAAATCATCAGACTTTCTGATTTGCACGCAGGGCAAATCATAGGGTCTAGGCAGCTTGTGAAGGAGGGTTACCATGTTCTGCTCATCATGCGGCGCCGAACTCGCTGACCAAGCGAACTTTTGCCCGAAGTGCGGCTCCCGGATGGCGAACTCCTCGTCGGCCGAAACTTCCCCCAAAGTGGGCACCGTGAGTAAGCGTACCATCACTGCCTCGTACATTGTGGGCGCCATCGTTCCCGTCGTCGGTTGGGCCATGGCCATATACCTTCTCGTTAAAGGCAGGATTGGTCACGCGATGGCTGTAGGGGTCCTCGCCATTCTCATGGCGTCGTTTTGGTGGAGTTTTCTGCACGGACTATTCGGCCCCGAAGTCTACGTCGAGTGCCAAGGAACCTTTGACGGCTTTAACTGCACTGTCGCGCGCCGGACTGGGGAAGCGCGTGCGACCGTCTGCTGGGACGTTAAGCTGGTATGCCGAAATGGAACTACCGCCGTTGGTCACGCCTGTCGGGAAGTTCCCCAAGGAGTGGGGTCAGTAGCAGGCAGGAATATCCCTTTAGAAGACATACTGGGTTTCGACCGGTGTGACCAAGTCATGACGACCTCGGTGGAGAATCTTATATTTAAGTGACGCTTTGAATCGCGACAAGGGACGAAAAAATGCGGACGCATGGCGTCACGGCTTTGCTGCGCGCGCCCAGCGAGCTGTAATAGCCACCTCAAAGGAGGTGCGACTGTGACTTCGACTTTGCTCCAGATTGTTCGGGGCCTTCTATCGCCGACGCGGGTTGTAGCCGATCTTATCAAGTCTCACCAACCTGATGGCGGCACTGGGTTTATCTGGAGCTGGCACTGGGCCTTCTTCATACTCTCCATCTCTACGTCGTTGACCCTTTACATAGCACCCGCCCTAATCGTGCCGTCGTGGATTTCATGGATTCTGCTGGCCTTGTACCTGTGGCTAATTCCGTTCTCTCGCTGTAGCGAGATCCTTTTTGCCTTCCTCGATGATGCTCTCGACCAGCTCGGGGGTCGGACCGCCCGAACTTCCTTCACACCTATCCATAGGCTTCAACTAGCCATGAGGAGCTACATGGAGGTTGTGCTGAACTTCGCGACCCTCTATTTCCTCCTACCATCTGCTTGGTTTTCAAAGGAGTTTCGAACGGTTGTCGATGCTATCTACTTTAGCGGGGTCACCATCACAACGGTGGGCTATGGCGACATCACACCGTGCCAACCACCGTCACAGCTACTCACACTATACGAGATTCTTGTGGGAATAATCCTGGTGGTCATTACTTTCGGTGTTTATATCGGTAAGGTTGGCCGGGGCGCTGCCTAACCACCGCGTGCATGTAGCGGCCGAAAAGGCCCCAATCTTGCGGGTGAAAGTCCCGCC
>CAZNDW010000143.1:0-2832 GCA_964571895.1 uncultured Planctomycetales bacterium | reverse complement strand
ACGACTTTCCCGCCACAGATCGTCGCCACGACACATCCCTTCAGCTTCCGTCCGATAAAAGGAGAATTCTTGGATTTCGAGGCAAACTCTTCTTTCTTAACCACCCATTCTTTTTGAGGATCCACAATCGTCATATCGGCGTCTTTGCCTTCTTGGATTTCGCCCTTATTGGCTAAGCCGACGATCCGGGCCGGACGCGTGGACATTTTTTCAACAAGCTGCGGCCACGTGAGATATTTCTTCTCGACCAACTCGGTGACGGCTAACCCCAGCGCCGTCTCCAAGCCGATCATCCCAAACGGCGCCTGATCGTATTCAAATTCTTTTTCCTCCTCGGTGTGGGGCGCATGATCGCTGGCAATGCAGTCGATCGTGCCGTCCTTCAAGGCCTCTTTGAGGGCCTCCACATCCTCCGGAGTGCGTAGTGGCGGATTCACCTTGGTTTTTGTGTCGAACGATTTTACCATATCATCGGTCAAGGTGAAATGATGCGGTGTGGCCTCGGCGGTCACGCCAATAGCCTGCGCCTTGGCCCAACGGATGAGCTCAACCGATCGCTTTAAGCTGATATGAGCCAAATGGATTTTCGTCTTCAGATAATGGGCCAGTTCAATGTCGCGGCCTACGATGACGGTCTCCGCAGCACCGGGGATTCCCTTCAATCCCAACAAGGTGGAATTCATCCCCTCATTCATGACCCTGCAGTGACTTAAGGTGGGGTCTTCGCAATGCTCAATCAAAAGCAATCCCGCCATCTTGGCGTATTCCAGGGCGAGGCGCATGAGCTGAGCGTTCCCGACGGCCCTGCCGTCATCGGACAGGGCCAGGCACCCGGCCTCTTTTAATTCAAACATGTCGGTCAACTCCTGGCCCTTTTGTCCCCGGCTGATCGCCCCCACGGGAAAGACGTTCACCAAGCCCACCCGCTTCGCCTCTTTGATAATCGCCTCGACAATCATGGCGTTGTCGATGACCGGGTCGGTATTGGGCATGCAAAAAATCGTGGTGAATCCTCCTTTGGCAGCGGCGCGGGATCCCGTTTCGATGGTTTCTTTATCTTCCCCTCCGGGCTGCCGCAGATGGACGTGGAGATCGATCAGTCCCGGCAGGACGAACTTACCGCTCGCCTCCACGACGTCGGTGGGTTGAGCGTTGATTGTGGTCGCGATCTTAGCGATGACGCCTCTTTCCAGCAAAATATCCTGGGGCTGAGCGGAGATTTGATCAGCGTTCACGATGACGGCGTTTTTGATGAAAAGGGACACGCGAAATTTCCCCCTTATTGACTACTGCCCTGTAACATAAATTATTGAATTCCCCTCCCTTGATGGGAGGGGATTCCTCCCCCATCAAGGGGGAGGAATCCCCTTCGTCCCCGCAACCAAGTACAAAACCGCCATGCGGATGGCCACGCCATTGGTCACCTGTTCCAAAATGACCGAATGCGGCCCGTCGGCGACCTCCGCTGAGATTTCAAGGCCCCGATTCGTCGGTCCCGGATGCATGATCAAAACATCCTTGAGCGCAATCTTCAACTTTTCTTTGTTGATCCCAAACATCTTGGCGTATTCCCGCAGAGAAGGCAAAAATTTCTCTTCCTGGCGTTCCTTCTGCAATCGTAAAACCATGAGAACGTTGCTGTCTTTAAGGATGTCCTTCAGATCGTAGGTCACCCGGGCGCCGGTTTGTTCAATGCCCACCGGCATGAGGGTCGCGGGGCCGCACAAGGTTACACGGGCCCCAAGTTTGGTCAAACCCCAAATGTTGGAACGGGCGACCCGCGAGTGCAGGATGTCGCCGACAATCCCTACCTTCAGACCTTCGATTCTGCCAAACCTTTCTTTGATCGTAAACAAATCCAAAAGGGCCTGTGTGGGATGAGCGCGGCAGCCATCTCCGGCGTTGATGACCGACGGCCCCAAGGCATCCGCCAGCATCTGAGGAACGCCGCTTGCGGCATGACGGACCACGATGATATCGACGTTCATGGCCTCGATATTCTTGGCGGTGTCGAGAATGGATTCTCCCTTGGCGAGGGAGCTGCCGCTCGCGGAAAGGCTGAGGGTGTCGGCCGAGAGCCGCTTGGCCGCGAGCTCGAAAGACGTCCGCGTGCGGGTTGAGGACTCAAAAAATAACATGACGACCGTCTTGCCGCGCAGGGCCGGAACCTTTTTAACATCACGGGTGGAAACTTCTTTAAAGGATTTGGCGGTCTCTAAAATCAACTCAATCTCCTCTTTCGTTAATTCTTGAAGATCGAGAAGGTCGTGTCTTTCCCACGGCGGCATAGTCTTCCCTTCCTTAAGAGCTCTTTGTTTCCACAATTACACTATCGTCTTGATGATCGATCTCCTTCAAAATGACCTGCACATTTTGTTTAAGCGCGGTGGGAATATTCTTTCCCACATAATCGGCTCGGATGGGAAGCTCCCGGTGCCCGCGATCGATCAAGACCGCCAGCTGAATTTCCGACGGACGGCCAAAATCGATCAGCGCATCCAAGGCGGCGCGAATCGTACGGCCCGTGAAAAGCACATCGTCGACCAAAATGATCTTTCGGTCGGTTAAGTCAAAATCGATTTGGGTTTCCCGCACCAAAGGGTGGCTCGAAATCATCGTCAAATCATCCCGATACAAGGTGATGTCCAAAACCCCCACGGGAAGATCATACTGTTCAATTTGTTTCATGCACTCTTTGAGCCGCTGAGCCAAGATCACCCCCCGCGTCCGGATCCCGACCAAGCCAACGTCTTTCACTCCTTTATTTTTCTCAACGATTTCGTGGGCCATCCGGACGAGGGCCCGGCGGATCGCTTCTTGATCCATGATTTT
>CAZNDW010000142.1:0-2832 GCA_964571895.1 uncultured Planctomycetales bacterium | reverse complement strand
CCCAAAGAAGCCACAGGCCCGGGCGGTGGACAAACAGAAGGAGAAAGCAATCAAGGATCTGACGGGGTATGCCCGCGTTCTCGACCAGGAAATGGATACCGCTCAAAAACTCAAAGCAGAGAAGGAAGCTTCTGCCGCGCAAAAGAAGAAAGACAAAAAGAACACTCGGGATATGAATGCGAAAGCCAATGACCTTTATAAGGAAGCGGTACGCTTCTATAATCTAGGGTATTACGCCAACGCCTTGGAGAAATTTAGGGAGGTAGAAAATCTCTCTCCGAATTTTAAGAGGACCCGGCATTATTTAGAGGAATTGAAGAATCGGATGATTATTCACCCTTAAGGCCGTAATGGGTTTTTAGGATGTTGCGTATGATGCCTTTCGCCGTTTTCACAATGACCATTCTTTTGAGCTTTATCCCTTTAGCGTGGGCTCATCCCCCCTCGCAAATGGAGCTCAATTATGATCAAGAAAAGAAGAACCTGCATATCGAAATAACGCATGCCGCTCATGATCCCCGCGAGCATCATATCCGAAAGGTCACAATCGCTCCCAATGATCAAGAACCCATCATTCGCTATTTTCCAACCCAGACCAAACCTTCCGTCCTGATTGTCGACATTCCCCTTGAGGCAAAGCCCAAAGACGTCATTCGAGTGACGGCCGTCTGCAATGAAGGCGGGCGAAAGGAAGAAACCGTGGTTGTCCCCTAAGATGTCCGGCGATCAACACACCAATCGTCTTATTAAGGAGAAGAGTCCTTATCTTTTACAGCACGCGCACAATCCCGTTGATTGGTATCCGTGGGGCGAGGAGGCCTTTGCCAAGGCCCGGAAAGAAAATAAGCCCATTCTCCTTTCCATCGGCTATTCGACGTGCCATTGGTGCCATGTGATGGAGCACGAATCCTTTGAAGACGAATCCGTCGCCCGGATGATGAATGAGTATTTTGTGTCCATCAAAGTGGACCGGGAGGAACGTTCGGAGATCGACCAGATTTATATGAGCGCGGTTACAGCCCTGACGGGCCAAGGCGGCTGGCCTTTGACGGTTTTTCTGGCACCGGATAGGAAACCCTTTTGGGGAGGGACGTACTTTCCACCGGAGGCCCGCTTTGGGATGCCGGGTTTCAAAGATGTGCTCCGTTCGGTTAACGAAGCCTGGCACGAAAAGAAGGAGGAGATCCTCCATTCCAGCCAGCGCTTGACCCAAATGTTACAAGGGGCGACCCAACAGGCCGCATCCGGTATGTCGTTGGATACAAAAATCCTCGAAGGCGCCTACCAACAATTTCTGAATTCCTTTGATGACCAATACGGAGGCTTTGGAACACAGCCTAAATTCCCTTCGGGCCATAATCTTTCTTTTCTTTTACGGTATTGGAAAAGGACCCAAGAGCCCCAGGCCTTGGAGATGGTGGAGGAGACCTTGACCGCAATGCACCGAGGAGGAATATGCGATCATCTGGGAGGCGGCTTCCACCGGTATGCCACCGACCAGAGGTGGCAGATTCCGCATTTTGAAAAAATGCTGTATGACCAGGCGATTGTGGCCAGAGCGTATTTGGAGGCCTTTCAGGCAACGGGCAAGGCCTTGTATGCTCAGGCGGCCAGAGAGATTTTTGAATATGTCCTGCGAGACATGCGGGATGCGCAGGGAGGATTTTTCTCCGCCGAGGATGCGGACAGCTTCGATCCGCAGGAATTTTCTAAAAAAGAATCCGGCCGCCCGCTGAGCAAGAAGGAGGGTGCGTTCTATCTGTGGCGGTCGCATGAGACAATCGAGATTTTGGGCCCGGAAGACGGGCGGATTTTTAACTACCAGTTTGGCGTGGAGGAAGAGGGCAACGCCCATTCGGATCCGCACGGAGAGTTTGCCGGGAAAAATATTCTTTATCTTCAAAAGACATCCCCGCAGGTGGCTAGTCATTTTCAAAAGTCACCGGAGGAGATCGATCAAATCATCAGGCGCTCGAAAGAGAAGCTTTTTAAGATCCGTGAGGGGCGGCCCCGGCCGCATTTGGATGATAAAATCCTTGTGGATTGGAATGGATTGATGATTTCCTCGCTAGCCTTTGGATCCCGGGTGTTGGAAGAACCGCGTTATGCCCGGGCCGCTGCGGAGGCCGCGGAGTTTATTCTCAAATACTTGAGAAAGCCCGACGGACGGCTTTTGCATCGATTCCGTGAAAAAGAAGCCGCGATCCTCGGCACCCTCAGTGATTACGCCTTTTTGATTCACGGACTTTTGGATTTGTACGAGGCCACCTTCAACGAAGAATTCCTGAAAGAGGCCCTGCAGTTGGCCAATCCGATGATTGATCTTTTTGGCGATGATCCTCGCGGCGGATTTTTCTTTACGGCCTCCGACGCAGAAGAGCTGTTTCTGCGTCAGAAAGAAATTTATGACGGAGCGATCCCCTCCAGCAATTCGGTCGCTGCCCTGGATCTGATCCGTTTGGCCCGCATCACCCTCGATCAAAAATGGGAGGAAAAAGCGGAGAATCTTTTTGGGGCCTTCTCTTTAGAAATCAGCCAAAGACCTGGCGCCTACGGTCAAATGCTGATCGCTTTGGATTTCTTTCTGGGTCCCAGCCGGGAAATTATCCTGGCGGGATCGAGAGGCGATCCCCAGCTGGCACGGATGGTTAAAAGCATTTACAGCAAATTCCTTCCCAATAAAGTCGTGATTTTAAGATCTCCTGATGAGGAGATAAATGCCTTGGTGCTTCTCATCCCTTCTTTGGAGCCTCAAAAACCCATTGGAGGCAAACTCACGGTTTACGTCTGCGAAAATCACGTCTGTCAGCTCCCCGTCTTTGAGTTGGAAAA
>CAZNDW010000141.1:0-2867 GCA_964571895.1 uncultured Planctomycetales bacterium | reverse complement strand
ATCGCCTCATCCGCCGCAACCGCGGCCGCCGAGCCGCCGCTGGAGCCTCCGGGAACACAATCGAGATTCCAAGGATTTCGCGTCGGGCCAAAGCAGGAATTCTCCGTTGATGAGCCAAAGGCAAACTCATCCATATTGGTCTGGCCCACCATCAGCCCTCCCTTTTCTTTGATCTTTTCAATGACGGTGGCATCGTAGGGAGACCGGAATCCCTCGAGAATGCGGGAGGCACAGGTTGCCAACTGGCCTTGAATGCAAATATTGTCCTTCACAGAAATGGGGATGGGGGTCAGAGAATCTTTTAAAGAGAAATCCGAAGGCCCTTCCTTCAAACGGACATAAGCATGGATCTTTTCATCGCGCTGATGGATGGCATCGATGACCGACTCGTAAACCGCCTGAGGGGTGGTCTTCTGGGCCTTTAACAAATCCAGGAGTTCGTGGGCCGTTAAGCTGCTCGGTTTCATTCAATAACCTGCGGAACTTTAAAAAATCCTCGGATGGTGTACGGGGAGATATTCAAAACCTCTTCTCTGGGAAGCAAGGCTAGGGGCTTGTCTTCTCGGTAGACATTCTTCAAAGGCAAAACATGGGTGGTGGGCTGAATGCCGGTTATGTCCACTCCTTTAAGCTTTTCGATATAATGCAAAATGTCTCCTAAATTTTGGGTCAAAAACTCCACCTCCTGCTCTTCGAGATGGATCCGGGAAAGGCTGGCGATATATCGAACTTCCTCTTTGGAAAGCATGGCTGTTTATTTCTCCCTAATTTTTATACATAAACGACCTCAAAAGAAAAAATTATCTTATCATCAAAGAAATGCCCTGACAAGACGAAACTAGAGTAATCTCACTTTCAAATCTTCTGGGATCGGCACCGGCTGGAAATTCCCATTCAAAGAGACCACGCTCACCTCGGCCTCCACGACCAGCCGCCGGGTTTCCTTCTCATGGATGGATTGGTCAAAAATCAGTTGGGCAGCGGTCAATTCCTTTAAACGGGCATCGCACAAAAGAATCTCTCCGTACCGCGCCGGGCTGCGGTAGACAATCAGACATTTCCGCACAGCATACAAAAGACCTCTTTTTTGAAAATCCGCCACGCTTAAGCCCTTCTGTTCCAGAAATTCGGTTCGGGCTTCTTCCAGGTATTTAAGATAATTTCCGTAATAAACCACTCCCCCGCAATCAGTATCGTGAAAGAAGATCCTTTTTTCCATTTTAAAATTCCTCCAGAGAAAAGTTGACCCTGAACCGACCACGAAGTGTTGGGTCTGGTTCAGGGTTAAAATTTCTTTTTTGCCCCTTGCATCGCACCATTTCCTATGTTATAGTCCTTTCGAAAGCTTCACCAATTTGATCTTTGGCCTGCTTGCCTCGTACCGAAAAGTCACACTTTAAGCCCGCGGACAGGACACGCACGAGTTTTTTGTTTTTCCTCGCCTAACCGATTATTTTGCAGAATACTCGGGTGATGGGATTTAAGAGAAACGCTCGTAAAGCGAATCTATGTCTGAACTCCCTAACCCAAGCCAACCGGACTCTCCTCACTTTGAGCCTACCGAACGGCGTTATTTCCCGCGCTGGATTGTCGAAAATAAAGTTCTCTACCGATTGCCTCATCAAACCTCTTACCGCGAGGCCACAACCAAAGATTTAAGCTGTGATGGGGCCTGCCTTTTGTGCCCAGAAGATCTCAAGGCCCCCCCGGAAAATCTTAAAGCCCCTTTAAAAATCACCCTCGTCGTCTATTTATCCGATGATATCGCTATCGAGGTCACAGGGTATAGTATGTGGAATAAACTCTCCGGTCAGCGCGCTCTCGTGGGGGTACGCTTTGAAAACACATCCACCAAAGTCCAGGACATGATCCTCCAGCACGCCTTTGAATGCAACAAGGAACAATTAACCAAGCATTGGTTCAAAGGCTGGGGGTAACCCCCATCTTTCTTCTGAAAATAAAAACCACGAAAAGCCCTAATCCCGCACTCACCATATTCAAGAAAACATCTGAGTTCTGGTAGTACCGGTTGGGAAGGAAATGCTGAATAATCTCATCCACCCAGCCCACCAGGGAACTGATCACAAAAGCGATCGCATAGCTTTTGATTCCTTGATAATCGAGTGCCGCTGCCCGAAAGACAAGAAAGGCCAAAATTCCATATTCAATCAGATGAATTCTTTCTTCCGGGATCTTTAAGAAAAGCAAAAGAAATCCATACCCAGCAAAGACACTTAAGACCCCGAAATATGAAAAGGCACCTCGCAGCACACGCCTGCGACCGATCAGCAGAGCTAAACCAACGACGATAGCGATCATCAAACCATTTATCAAAAGCGGAAACGGCGTCTTTGCCTTTAAAAAATCACACACCGGCCGCACCCACGGCAATGAGATATAAATAATTCCCACCCACGCGATAACCTGAAACCAATATCGGGATCTCACATTGAAAAGGCGCATGGTTAGTTGGCTCTGAGGGCCCCCGTCCCGACATCCTGTCGGGACGGGGGCCCAATGAGTTAAGGTCGGATCACTTGAAGTTTCTCTCCATCGCTTTCCAGAATGATTGTTCCGTCACGATCAGTCCTCAACAGGCGTCCGGGGAGACTCTCAAGGTTTGGAGGGGCCTGAGGGTGTCGGGTATCAACTCCTGTTGAGACAACAAAGATGGTTTCCGCCGGAGCATTCTTTAAAAAAGAGCTGACATCCCATCCATGATGGGGAATCTGAATACACGAACTCTGCAAGGCCTCGGGATATTGGGCAAAGATTCTTTCCTGCTGGTTTACCCCAATATCACTGCTCAAAAGAAACGAGGTTTTCTGATACCTCAACCACACGACCAGAGCATTGTCATTGGTTGA
>CAZNDW010000140.1:0-2876 GCA_964571895.1 uncultured Planctomycetales bacterium | reverse complement strand
CGCAAGATGCGCATGATGCAACGGCTTAACCGTTTCAAGGTGGTGGCGGTCACGGACCGCACCGATCTCGAAAAGCAGCTCCGGGAAACGGCGCGGCTCTCAGGCGAAACTCTGCGGCCGACAGATCACGATCGCACGGGTCGCGAGTCGCCGACGGCCCGCACCCAGAGAATCCTGCGTGAGACGACGCCGGATATCGTGTTTGCGATGTTGCAGAAATATCAGGACGTGGAAAAGAGGGATGCGGGCGAAAAAGTGGCGATCACTATTATCCGTAAGGAAAAGAGGCCGGGCAAGGACCAGCCGGTGGTCGAGAAAGAGGTCACCTTCGAGGAAAGCATCCACTTCGAGGAGTTCCCCGTGCTCAACGAGTCGGAGGAGATTGTCGTGCTGGTGGACGAGGCGCACCGCTCCCATACTCGTGCGCTCCATCGGAACCTGCGCAAGGCGCTCCCCAACGCGGCAATCATCGGCTTTACCGGAACGCCTATTTTCAGCAAGGAGAAGACCGAGAGGCGCGAGATTTTTGGCGAGTTTATCGACAAGTACATCTTGCAGGACTCCGAGCTCGACGGCGCGACGGTGCCGATCCTGTACGAGGGACGTACGGCGGAAGGGCTGGTGAAGGACGCGCCGGGGCTCGACCAACTCTTCGAGGACATGTTCCGGGATTACAGCCCGGACGAGTTAGCGGTAATCAAGGCTAAATATGCAACCGAAGGTGACGTGCTCGAGGCGCCGATGCTTATCGAGAAAAAGGCGCGGGACATGCTCCGGCATTACGTCGGCGTAGTACTGCCCGAGGGTTTCAAGGCGCAACTCGTAGCCACCAGCCGGCAGGCGGCGGTCACCTATTATGAAAAGCTAGAGCAGGCACGGCGGGAGATGGTGTCCGAGTTGGAGGCGGTGCCGCCCGCGATGCTGGCATTGCCGGATGACGAGGTGGAGAAGCTCGATCCGAACACCCGCTTTCTGGTTCGGGCCCACGCGGTCCTACCCAAGCTGCGCGCGTTAGAAATTGCAGTCGTCATTTCCGGCGATCACAACGATCCTGAGTCATGGTGGGATTGGGCCGACAAGAACGAGCAGGACGAGCGCATTGCGCGCTTCAAACGGAGACTGGCAGCAGAGAAGACGGAGAAGACCGATCCGCTGTCGATCCTGGTCGTGAACAACATGCTGCTGACCGGTTTCGATGCGCCAGTGGAACAGGTTCTTTACCTCGACCGCAAGATGGTCGGGCATGACCTCCTCCAGGCCATCGCGCGCGTGAACCGCACCTGCGGCCCGAAGAAATGTGGCTACGTGGTGGATTATATCGGCGTCGCGCGGCACCTGACTGAGGCTCTAAAGGAATACGACGGGGAGGACATCGAGTGTGTATTTATCGACATTAACGTCGAGCTGCCGAAGCTGCTTGACCGTCGGGCGCGCGCGGTGGCTGTGTTCACCGACCGTGGAATTACCGATCTTCAGGGACAGGTAGACGCGTGCGTGCAGTTGCTCGAAGACCTGAAGGTTCGAGCCGACTTCATCAACAAGCTGAGGATGTTCTATGAGACGCTCAACATACTCGAACACCGCCCGGAGGTTCCCGGCGATGTCTTTCGGGACGCGAAGCTGCTCGGGTTCATCAACAAAGTCGCTGCCAATCTTTACCGCGATCCAGCATTGAATCTTCTTGGCGTGGCGGAGAAAGTGAAGATGCTCATCAACGCCCACGTGTCCGCGCGCGGCGTGGATCCGAAGGTTCCGCCCACTATGATCACCGATGCGGAGTTCGAGACGGTGCTTCAGGCGCAAATCAGCAGCCGCGCTCGCGCAACTCAAATGCAGCACGCCGCCCGCTACCACATCATCGGCTTTTCAAACCAGAATCCCGTCTACGCCCGCAAGATGAGCGAGAAGCTGGAGGAGATACTCCAGCGCTTCAAAGACGACTGGGATGCCTTGGAGCGGGAGTTACGGAAGTTTATTAACGAGTTAAAGCAGGGAGATCGGAATGAATTCCCGGACCTCGACCCGAAGGTTCAGGTGCCGTTTGTCCGGCTGGTCCTGGAGGAATGCAGCAAGGGCCGCGAGTTGACGGAGGCGCAACGTAGGGCGGCGCTGTCCGCCACGCTGGAAATGGTCGAACGCATCCGGCAGGAGGTGCGGAAGGTCGGTTTTTGGAAGAACCAGGCCATGCGCGACTTGCTGACTCGGACATTGGTCCGCGATCTCGACCGGGCAGATATCTGCCGACCCGGCACCGAGCGCGACCTGGCGCAACGCCTGGTGGCGCTTGCAAAGGAAAACCACGAAAATCTGACTCGATCATGATGGAGACGCTGGCAGTCGATAGACTCGTGTTTGAGGTGAGGCGCAGCACGCGGCGAACAACGTTTGGACTCACTGTTGACCGTAGTGGCGAGCTTGTGATTCACGCGCCGGAATCAAGCGACCCTAGGGAGTTGACGCGGTGGACGCGATCGAAGCTCGTATGGGTTTACCGAAAGCTGTTGAACAAGGCCGAGGTCGCGCCGAGGGTCCGGGAACCGGAGTTCGTGAGCGGAGAAAGCTTCAGCTACTTAGGTAGGAGCTACCGGCTTAAGGTTGTCCGCGGAGCAAAGGAGTCACTGCGCTTTGACGGCAGGAATTTTTTGTTGAGCGGAAGCGCACGGTTGACGGCCGCTGATCATTTCCGACGTTGGTACGCTCGCGCTGGGCGTAACTGGCTTTGTGGGCGCGTGGGTCTGATGAGTCGCAAGCTAGCCGTCAGACCGGCGCGAGTTGATGTCCGCGATCTCGGCTATCGCTGGGGATCGTGCAACAAGAACGGAGTGATTTATCTCAACTGGAAGCTGCTACAGCTACCCGTACGTGTGATTGACTAC
>CAZNDW010000139.1:0-2878 GCA_964571895.1 uncultured Planctomycetales bacterium | reverse complement strand
CCCATTACCGAGGCCGTGGCCGAGGAGTTCGGCAAACAGGGAGGGGCAAAGGTGATGGTGGGGATTTCCGGGACCGGCGGCGGATTCAAGCGGTTTTGCCGAGGGGAAACGGACATCAGCGACGCCTCCCGCCCGATTAAACAAAAAGAAGTTGATAGCTGCCGTGAGGGAGGGGTACAATATGTCGAATTTGAAGTCGCTTATGATGGGCTGGCCGTTGTGGTCCATCCTAAAAATACGTGGGTGGATTATTTGACCGTTGCCGAGCTTAAAAAGATCTGGGAGCCCTCGGCCCAGGGGGTGGTCACGAAATGGAATCAAGTCCGGCCCGGTTTTCCCCAGAGGGCGCTTGAGCTTTTCGGACCCGGAACCGATTCCGGGACCTTCGATTATTTCACCGAGGCGGTGAACGGAAAATCCGGCAGCAGCCGGGGCGATTATACCGCCAGCGAAGATGACAACGTCCTCGTCGAAGGCGTGGCCACCAATGAAGGGGGATTAGGATATTTCGGTTTGGCCTATTATGAAGAAAACAAGGATAAGCTCAAAGTTGTTCCTATAAAAAAATCCGCCGGAGGCGATGCCGTAGCCCCTTCCCAGAAAACGGTTCGGGAGGGGTCTTACATGCCGCTTTCCCGGCCGCTCTTGATCTACGTCAACAAGAGGTCGTTAAAAACAAAGCCGGCTGTTAAAAAATTTGTCCAGTATTACCTTAAACATGCCGCGACGCTGTCGCAGGAGGTTGGTTATGTTCCTTTAGCGGACAGTGAATACGAGGACACCTTACGTAAAATTCAATCCGAACCCTAGCAAGTTACGCCGTTGAAGAAGAATAAAATCGTCAAATTCAAGGAGACCTTGATCGAGAGGCTGCTTTTTTGCTGCAGCCTCTTGTCTTTGTTGACGACGGCAGGGATCATCTTTGTGCTGGTCTCGGAATCCATCGGATTTTTTAAGGAAGTCTCGGTCATTCAATTCTTAACCGATACGCAGTGGACGCCGCTTTTTACCAACAAGCATTTTGGAATTCTCCCTTTATTGTGCGGGACACTGGTCACCACGGTCCTTGCCATCGGCGTCGCGGTTCCGGTGGGATTGGTGAGCGCGGTTTATTTGAGCGAGTACGCCTCCGAAAAAATTAGGCGTTTGGTTAAACCGCTTTTGGAGATCCTGGCCGCTGTCCCAACGGTCGTGTACGGTTATTTTGCCCTTTTATTCGTCACGCCGCTCCTTAAGAAATTCATTCCTTCTCTGGGCGGTTTCAACGCCCTTTCCGCCGGATTGGTCATGGGGATCATGATCATCCCCTTGGTTTCTTCCTTAAGCGAAGACGCCATGCACGCGGTTCCCCTGGGGCTGCGGGAAGGGGCCTATGCCCTGGGGTCGCATAAAATTCAGGTGGCTTTTAAGATTGTCTTTCCCGCGGCGCTCTCCGGAATCACGGCCGCGATTATTCTGGCTTTGTCGCGGGCCATGGGGGAGACGATGATTGTCGCCATTGCCGCCGGGCAGCAGCCGAGACTCAGCCTTAATCCCCTGGTCCCCATCGAGACCATCACGGCTTATATCGTCCAGATCAGCCTGGGCGACACGCCCCACGGGACCCTGGAGTATCAAACGATTTTTGTGTGCGGGATGACGCTTTTCATCCTCACCTTTGTTTTAAACGTGATCAGCTTCCGATTAAAACGGCGTTTTCAGGAGATCTATGAATAAGCGAAGCTGGGACAAAAATATCGATTCCCTTTTTCGGGTCGTCGGATTAGCCGCGACTTTGTTTGGATTAATCGTCCTTGCGGTGCTCATCATAGACGTTTTTATGGACGGCGCCAAGCGGCTCGGCTGGGATTTTTTCACGAGTTATCCTTCCCGAAAACCGGAGCAGGCCGGCATTCTTTCGGCGTGGGTGGGGACCGTCTGGATTATGATCACAACAGCCCTGTTGGCCATTCCCTTGGGTGTCGGTTCCGGGATCTATCTGGAGGAGTATGCCCGGCGCAATCGATTGACGGATTTCATCGAAATCAATATTGCGAACTTGGCCGGAGTGCCGTCGGTGATCTACGGAATCTTAGGGCTGGGGCTCTTTGTTCGTCTCTTGCATCTGGAAAGAAGCGTCCTGGCCGGCGGGCTCATCCTCGCCCTCTTGATTTTGCCGGTCGTTATTCTGGCGACGCGCGAGGCGCTGCGGTCAGTGCCGTTTTCGCTGCGCGAAGCCTCCTATGCCCTCGGTGCCACCCAGTGGCAGACCATCCGTCATCAAGTCCTTCCCGCGGGCATAGGGAATATCTTGACCGGGATCATCCTCGCCATGTCGCGGGCCATTGGTGAGACCGCCCCTTTGATTACGATCGGGGCGCTGACGTACATTCCGTTTCTGCCGACCAATCCGCTTTCCTTCTCCGGCGATTTCCCTTATATCCATCTGACTTTGCAGGGCTTCTTTGATCCCTTTACGGTGCTGCCGATTCAAATCTTTAACTGGGTATCCCGTCCGCAAAAAGGCTTTCTGGTCGACGCCGCGGCCGGTATTATTGTGCTTCTGGCCATCACCCTCCTCATGAATGGAGCAGCCATCTATTTGCGGTACAAAAATCAGAAGAGGTGGTAAGATGGAGCGCGATGCGATCATGCCCATTTCTAAAGAGCGGCATAGCCGTCTGTTGGCGACCCAAAGATCAGCAGGGGTGGCAGGAATGAATCGCGATGCGATCATAGAAATTCAGAAGGCCAATTCTTTTTATGGGACCAAGCACGTCTTGAAAGACATTGTCCTGGATATTCACGCCCGGGCCGTCACGGCCCTGATGGGGCCTTCGGGGTGCGGGAAAAGCACGCTGATCCGCTGCTTGAATCGCATGAATGATTTGGTGAGCGG
>CAZNDW010000138.1:0-2890 GCA_964571895.1 uncultured Planctomycetales bacterium | reverse complement strand
ATCGCTCTCAGACAATGAATTTGACCGATTTATGAGGGTTTACAATCATTTCTATGGGCGTAAACCTGTCAACGAGCGGCCATTGGTCATCGTTGGGTTTAGAAAGATCGAAACGGATGAGAACATATTGCTCAACAAAATTCCGGCCCCTTATTCCGCTGCAATACGCAATAATCCGCAGGCCTCTTGGCCTACGGACGTCTCCCAAAAAGACTTTTTGATTTTGAATACCTTAGGTGAATTGATCAAGGCGTATGCGATTGCTCAAATCATTATACTCGGCCATGACCGGAATATTTCTGAGGCGGCCCATCAAGGAAATGCAGTTCTACTGTCTTTTAGGTTGGAGATGGAATGGCTCAACAATCAGGCCCCCAAGGAAGCCTTGCGTCAGGCTGCGGCCATACGAGAGTTTAGCCAAGAGGAATTCTTTTTGATGCTGACGAATGAAACCGAAAGACAGCGGTTAGCGCTTGAGGCAGAGCGTGCGATTACAGCCTATCTCGATCAGATGCTTATGCCTCGGGCGATTGAGGCCGCGCTTGTCTTGGGCAGTGCCTTGGCGGCGCAGCGTTTTCCAGAGATTGGAGCGTCGGAATCAGAAGGCGAGGAGAATGGACCTACCGATCAAGAAAGCACCCAGTATTCGATGGCCTTATGGGAGGCGGTGATTCCGCTGCTGGTTTGGGTAGTATTAGCGCTGGCGCAGGGTGCTGGGAAACATGAGGAGGTGATCGAACAGATCCGCCAGCGTCTAAAGACAATAAGTTTTTACGAACGGTTTTATCTGCGGGACGAACTTCACGGCCGTCCGCTTCCCGGTGTCGTCGGTTTTGATCTTCACGGCCCTGTAGATGCAACATTCTTGAAGACGCCGCTAAGCGAGGTGGTTTCCTTTGAGGATCAAAAATTGGGTCTGGTTGCGGTCGCTGGTATCGGTGAGTTGGTGATTATCGAACTTGAAAGAGGGCAGAAGGGGCTGGTCTATTCGCCGTGGCATCTGGGGTGCATCTCCTGCGACCTTCGGGCGCAAAGGGACGGGAAGGTCGTAGTTGGTCATGCCCATATCTTACCCAAAGAAGGTTTTCTCGAGCGATACGAAAGAGTACTGGGTTATTTTGTTGATCCTAGGAACAGATTCTCCAATGTGCAGATCGTGCTCTCCTTCAAGGAACTCTTCGTGATGCTTAATCAGCACCTGTTGCCACATAGGGGCAAAACGTTTGAGGATAAGGCTGAGGCGTTGAACATCCGCGTGTTGCCATCGGTACCTCATCAGGGCGAGATGATCGCTGCGGATTCGTTTAATCTTGAAGAGTTCATGGCTCTGGCGATCTACCAGTTTCGCAGATTTGATCATTTGAACGAAACGAACTATCTGGTTGAACCACGCCGATGGCGGAGGAACAAAGAAATCTCAGCCTCGGAAGGCCCAGAAGATTCCTTGCCGATGGTATCCATGATTGGAGTTCTTGCCGTGTTGGCCGTGGTGGTACTTTGGGGCCAGGGATTCTTGGCCGGGATGATGTGGAGTGCTCGAGGATTATTCAGCTTTATCAAGAATCTGCCTTCTCGCGTGCGCTACTGGCGCACCATCAAGCAAGCGATTCAAGATTTGCGCAGTGACAATCCGTTTGAGGCGAGCAGCGCCAAGAGGACTTTAATAGAGATCGCCGCCTTAGAGATCTACGATCCTTATGGGGCCAAGCAGATTGTCCGCGCTTGGGCAAATCCCCAATATGCTTTGCATCAAAAAGATTTGATTGAAATCTTAGGAGCTTACCGAAGATCACCGCAAGCCTTGAGCGTTCTCTTGGAGATTGCCGACGATGCGTATGTTTTGCCTGCCCGACGCCAGGAGGCGCTGGCTGAGTTAGCCTTGGTTCGAGATTACCGGGTGACTGCCCTGTATCTTAAGCTCCTCAATGATTCCGAGGATGCGCTGCGTCAAGCCGCTGTCGAGGGAGTCAGCAGGTTAACTGACGATAGCTTGGAAGCCCAGGGACGATCGGCATGGAAGGATTACGTTCCCGGCCGCACACGGCGCAGGATGACGCGTGATCTCCCAGACGAATTCACTCAAAGGATAGAAGAGTTTTGGAGAAACATTGAAGAAAATCTGAATCCAGACCAGAGAGTTCAGGTCAGAAGCCAACTGGAATTTTTACAGGGGGCGATCGCCAGAGAAATAAGCTGGATGATGATCTTCGAGGTTGTCTGGAGATTGGACCATGTCAGGAAGGAACCCTGGTGGCAGAAGATTACGAAAGGCATCCATAGATTTATTGGCTTTATGAAACAACCGCGGCGCGGGGAGCCGTGGTGGCTGCTTAAAGTTGTCAGGGCGTCTATCGGGCTAGTGATCGTTGTTGGTTTGATATTCTATTTGCCTTGGCGTATGTATTCGCCAAGTCAACCGAAAGTTGAAATTGGAGAAATCGAGGTTCGACCTATCCCACCGGTCCTCCCCACGCCAGGTGCTCGCATCATAAGCCGAGGAGGATTGGCCATCGGCACCTTTGAGGATATCCGGGATGAGCGGACAGGTATGGGGTATTACCGGCTGACTTTTACGCCAGGGCTGATGGAAAAGGAGATTTATCCGGCGGGGCTTAATTTGATTATCACGTACACCATGAGAGAGAACAACGATCGATGGATCGCTCTGCAAGCTTTTGATGATTATGCTCCAGAAGGCATACCCAATGCCTTTGATGGCTTTGCAGCGCCGGTCACGGGGAGGAGAACAGAATCCATTAGGTTCGGAAGCCTTAGTCAATTTACAACGATTGACTGGTCGACCTTTCGTGGGTTTAAGATCATTTATTGGATGGAGCGTTCTTCAGGATTCCCCTTGAATGATCCGCAAACGCGCATGGAGATCCATGAG
>CAZNDW010000137.1:0-2899 GCA_964571895.1 uncultured Planctomycetales bacterium | reverse complement strand
GTCGCCATTTTCGATAAAGAGGTGGTTGTGGATATCGGTTTTAAAGCGGAGGGGTTTGTCTCCCGTGAGGAATTCCGCGACCGAGATGAGTTAAAAGTGGACCAAACAATCGACGTCCTCATTGAATCCATTGAGGATGAAAACGGCCGGCTCATCCTTTCCCATATGAAAGCGGAGAAGATGAAGGGATGGCAGAAACTCAATGAGGACGTCAAAGAGGGGGATCTGGTGGAAGGCCGCGTGATGAAACAAGTCAAGGGCGGTTATATTGTGGATGTGGAGGGGGTCGAGGCCTTTTTGCCGTTGTCGCTGTCGTCTTTTCGCGGGCTTTCCTTGAATGACGTCATGGGCAACCGGTATAAGTTTCAAATCGCCAAGATGAACAGGCCGCGGCGCAATCTCATCTTGTCTCGTCGGGATGTGCTCCAGAAGGAACGGGAAGTGGTGAAGGCCAAACTCTGGGAGGAACTGGCTAAGGGGCAGCGGCGCACGGGCACCGTCAAGGGGATCACCGATTTTGGGGCCTTCGTCGATTTGGGAGGAGTGGACGGATTGCTTCACATAACCGATATGAGCTGGTCGCGGATCAGCCACCCCTCGGAGGTCGTCTCCATCGGGGGCAAGATTGAGATTTTGATCTTGGATTTGGATAAAGAGAATTCTAAGGTTTCCTTAGGGTTAAAACAGATCCTGCCCGATCCCTGGAGTGACATTTATAATAAGTACCCGACCGGTTCGAAGGTTAAGGGGAAGATCGTCAATATCATGCCGTACGGGGTTTTTGTGGAAATTGAGAAGGGGATCGAAGGGCTCTTGCATGCCTCAGAGATCTCGTGGCAAAAGAAAGTCGTTAATCCCCAGGAGATGTTTAAGGTGGGCGATGTCCTTGAGGTTCAGATCATCAACGTGGATAAAGACGCCAAAAGAATCTCTTTAAGCTTAAAGCAGTTGGAAGGGAATCCGTGGCTGGAAGCGGATAAAAAGTTCACCGCCGGAACAAAAGTGGAAGGAAGGGTTCGGGGATTCACCGACTATGGCGCCTTCGTGGATTTGGGGTCCAATCTGGAAGGGATGATCCATGTCTCCGATATGTCTTGGACAAGAAAGGTCAACCATCCTCAGGAAATTCTGAAAAAAGGGCAGACGGTGGAGGTGATGGTCTTGGCCGTTGATTCTACGAATCGAAAGATCAATTTGGGTTTGAAACAACTGACACCGAACCCTTGGCCGGAGATTGCCAAGCGATATCCGGTCGGCTGCGAGGTTGAGGCCCAGGTGGTCTTGAATTCTAATTTTGGTGTTTTTGTCCGGATCGAAGATGATGTGGAGGCCCTGGTCTATTCTTCCGAGATTGATAAAGCCCAAGCCGCAGCCCTCAAACCGGGTGATCAATTGAGGGTAAAAATTATTAAGGTGGATGTGGAGCAGATGAAGATCGGTGTCAGCACTCGGTTGTCGTGATTGTTCTTTATTCTTCGAGGCTTCGTTTTCGAGAGCATTTCCTTCCTGATTCTCAAAAGTCCTAAAATCGTACTGATCAATTCTTCTATGCGCACAGACGATCTCATTCACAAAATCGCCCGAGGGACAACCGAAATCATCACGACCGAAGATCTTCGGGTGAGACTCAAGGAGAGTCAGAAGAAGAAACGACCCTTGCGCGTCAAGGCGGGATTCGATCCCACCGCACCCGATCTGCATTTGGGGCATGTGGTCCTTTTGCGGAAGCTGCGGCAGTTTCAGGATTTGGGCCATCAGGTTTTCTTTATCATTGGGGACTTTACCGCTCAAATCGGCGACCCTTCCGGCCGGGACCAAATGCGCCCCCAAATGAGCGCTCCCGAGATCGCCCGGAATGCAAAAACTTATGAAATGCAGGTCTTTAAGATTTTAGATCGGCGTAAAACCCAGGTGGCCTTCAACAGCGCGTGGCTCGCCCCATTGAGGGCGCAGCAAATTCTGGAATTTTGTGCTTATTCGACGGTGGCCCAAATGCTGGCGCGCGCCGATTTCAAGAAAAGATTTAACGAGAAAAAAGAGATCAGCCTCTTGGAATTTATCTATCCTTTGCTGCAGGGTTTCGATTCCGTTCATCTCAAGGCCGACATCGAGCTAGGAGGTGCAGATCAGAAATTCAACCTCTTGATGGGACGGCAGCTCCAAGAGGCCTTCCACTTATCCCCCCAGATTGTCATCATGACCCCCCTTCTCGAAGGAACGGACGGCGTTCAAAAAATGAGCAAGTCTCTGGACAATTCTATCGGAATCAATGAACCTCCCCAGGAGATCTTTGGAAAGGTCATGTCGATTACGGATGAATTGATGTGGAAATATTATGAATTGTTGACGGATTTCGATTTGACTCAAATCCAATCCCTCCATCCCAAGGCAGCCAAGATGAAATTGGCCGGAGAGATTGTCTCTCAGTTCCATTCCCCTCAAGAAGCCGAAAAGGCCAAAGAGGACTTTGACAAGATTTTTCGTCAGCGGCAAGACCCGCAGGAGATGCCGGAATATTCGTTCGGCCCGAATGAAGTTAAGCCGATCGGGGAGGTCTTGGTCGAGGTGAATTTGGTTTCTTCACGCAACGAGGCCAGGCGGCTGATACGCCAGGGCGCCGTCACCTGCGAGGGATCTCGGGTGACCAGCGAAGATTGGCCCATTCAAGAGGGAATTCTTCGAGTTGGCAAACGCCGTTTCTTAAGGCTGACCCGTTCTTCTTAAAGAACCCCAAGCATACTAAAACGGAAACCAAGTTTATATCATTTTTTATATTAATTAATAAAAATCTTGACAAGAAATTATCAATTGGTTATACTTCGGGTTTACTCCGACGCCAGTCCCGATATACATCGGGACTGGGTCGGAGTGCCGACCTCCGAAGGAGCGTCGGAGCGAC
>CAZNDW010000136.1:0-2925 GCA_964571895.1 uncultured Planctomycetales bacterium | reverse complement strand
TGATCCACCAGGTGGCGTAGGTCGAAAATTTATAGCCTCTTTGATATTCGAATTTTTCAACCGCCCGGATAAGACCCATATTCCCCTCTTGGATCAAGTCCAGAAAAGAGAGTCCCCGGTTGATATATTTTTTGGCAATGCTCACAACCAGCCTCAGATTGGCTTCCACCAAAAGCTTTTTGGCCTTATTGAATTTGGCTTGCCTGAATTTGATGATCCGCAACTCGTCCTTGACCTCTGTCAAAGGCTGCCCGAGCTCTTTTAAAAACTCTTTTTTCTTTTGTCTTAATTCGGGGGCGTTGGGGGGCTTCCTTTTGCCTTTCAAGGCCCGGTCGATGCGCTCAACGTCCTCGATCAATTGACTGATCTTGACGACGATTTCTTCGTTGAGCGTGGAGGTGATCTTAAATTCGGACATGGTCTTCGCGGCCTGATCAGAGCCGATTCGCGAGTGCCGCATGCTGTGCAGAATTCTCTTCAAATCTTTGATCAATTTTGGCCGACGCTCCAGCTCATCTTTAATCACATCCTCCACGTTGATTTCACCGTTCATAACCCGATTGATGATGAGCAAGACTTGCTTACGGGCAAAGACCGTTTTAAAAAGCGCTTGGGCAAATTTGTTTTCGGTCTCCTCGATCCTTTTGGCGAGGGTGATCTCATCCTCTCGGGACAAAAGCGGGATGGAGCCCATCTGTTTTAAATACATTTTAACCGGATCATCGAGGGGAATAAATTTATCCGCATAGATATTCTCCTCCTTGGGGGCTTCTTCGCGAATCCGCTGGATTTCTTGTTCGGTTTCGGGGGTTTCTTCCTCGGAGTGCTGCCTGTCAAAATCCATCTGGTCTCCGGCGGACTCGACGATCTTGATATCCTTTCCATCAAGAATATCAAAAACCTGGTCGATCTCCTCCGTGGAATCAATGGTGTCGGATAAAGTGGTATTGACCTCATCGTAGGTCAAAAACCCTTTTCTTTTCCCCAGAGAAATCAGCTTATCGATATCCTGTTTGAGCTCTTTATTATTCTTCATGAGGACCTCTTGAGTAATTGGTTAAATCGATTTTTAAGTTCATCCAGGCGGTTGTGATCTCTGGCACTTTCGGCCCGTTCGATCTCTTGCCGCAGATTCTGCCTGGCCAATTTAAAATAATCATCCTTAAGACGCGTAAGGCAATCCCGATGCATCTTCCATTTGTCCACGACGATCAAATCATCCCAAGCCATCAGTCCCGAGAGTCGCTCTAAAATCACAGAATCTTCAAAACAATTCATCAAATTCGAAACAGTGACAGTCTGGCCTCGATCAAATAAATCGAAAACCTTTGCGACAATCATCCGGATATGTTCGTCTTGAAAATACTCCAACCGTATCTCATCCTTGGTCGGGGGGATCAAGGTGTTTTCTTCCAGCAATAATTTTAAGAGATGATATTCCGCCATTTTAACGCCGTTTTTTTTTACCCCCGCACCCGTCATGGTGTGGGGGTGAACGGGCCGCGGGGGGGCATCATTCGGCTTTGTCTTCAGGGAAATCTTGTTGAGTTCCACACCCAAAACCTCTTCCGTGACGGACAGGCTCTTGGCCAATTGCTTCAAATAACCGAAGCGCACGAGGGCGTTCTCAAACTTATGGATCGTCTGCAGCATCTCATGAGCGATCTTGGCGCGGGCCTCAATCGTCTTATCCGGACACCGGGACAAAAGAAGATTCAGCTTAAAATCAAAAAGCGTTTGGGCCTGGCCGATTTTCTCTTGAAAGGTCTGGATGCCGAATTTGCGCACGAAAGAATCGGGGTCCTCCCCCTTGGGAAGACTGACCACGGTGACCTGCATCCCTTCTTCAATGAGGCTATCGAGATTGCGCAGCGTCGCCAATTCCCCGGCTTCATCGGCGTCGAAAAGCATCGTGATATTCTGTGTGTACCGTCGCAGGAGGCGGATTTGCTCGATGGTCAACGCTGTCCCTAAAGAGGCCACGAGGTGTTCCGCCCCCGCCTGAAACGGCATAATGAAATCCAAGTACCCTTCCACAACCACCACGGCATCGTGGCGCACAATAGCCTCTTTCGCCAGATGCAGACCATACAAATGATTTCCCTTCCGATAGACCGGCGTTTCCGGGGAGTTGATGTATTTGGCCAAACCATCGTCTTTGAGAGAACGGGCCCCGAATCCCAAACAATGGCTTCTCACATCATAGATAGGAAAGACGATCCTGTTCCGAAAGCGATCATAAAAGCCATCGCGGCTTTCTCTGGCGATAATCAAGCCGGCTTTTTCCATTAAGCCTAAGCTCCCATTTTTCTTTTTCAAAAATGACATCAGGCCATTCCATTCATCCGGCGCAAAACCAATCTTAAACTTCTTGACCGTCTCTAAGCTTAACCCCCGGCTCTTCAGATATTCCCGGGCCTCTTTGACCGAAGGCTCATTTTCGAAGACCAACCGCTGATGGAAAAATACCGCTGCCAGCTCGTTGACCCCATAAATATCTTCTTTTAAGTTGGCGATTTTTTTAGCGGCCGGGCCATCCGAGGCAGGGACGTCAACCCCGGCTTTCTGGGCCAACAGCCGTACGGCCTCGGGAAATTCCAGATGTTCCTGGCTCATCACAAAGCTGATCGCGTTTCCCCCTACCCCACAACCGAAACAATGAAAAATCTGTTTATCGGGATTCACCACAAAAGAGGGCGTTTTTTCATGGTGGAAAGGGCACAGGGCCTTAAAATTCCTTCCCGCCCGCTTCAGGGGGATATAGGAAGAGATCGCCTCAACGATGTTCGACCGTTCCAGCACTTGAGCAATGATTTCTTGTGGAATTAACCCCATTGTCTTTTGCCTTTAATTTAAGGACGAAGAATCTGAGGGGTCGCCCCCACGTCTTGCTGTCGCAAGACAGCAGTGGGGGCGACCCCTCAA
>CAZNDW010000135.1:0-2947 GCA_964571895.1 uncultured Planctomycetales bacterium | reverse complement strand
AGGTCCGGAAAACTGAACTTCGCAGGTTCGTTGAGGTAGATAATGGCTGCAAATGTCGCAAAGAGAATCGGGCTTCTGACTCCGCTGGCCGGACTGTTACTCATTTTGGTGTTGGTAAACGTGCTCTTGAGTCTTGGCAATCAATCTCTCCGCCTGGAGCTCAACGAGCGCCAACAGTTCATCACTCAAACTATCCAACTGGAAGGACTCCATCGAGAAATCGTGGCCGCTTTGGCGAGCATTGCCGTGAAAAACAATGACGAACAGCTCAAAAGCCTGCTCGCGTCCCAGGGCATTAGCTTTGTCGGTAATCCCGGAGCGGCGGGCGGCGCAAAGTGAGATTTTATGGAAAACGAGTCCCAGACAATAGAGGAAATTCGAGATAATGACGTGACGAAACCCGAGCCCGCCGAAAGACGCGCCTCGAGCCTTCCCCTGATTTTAACCATCGTTTCCCTGCTTGTCTGGTTTGGGTTCCAAACGCTACAGCTTGTACTCGAGCGGAGTCATCTGAGCTCGCTGAAGGGGAACCTGGAAGCGGCGATGCAGGAGTCGCAAAAAATGCGAGCGCAGCTCGAGACGCTCATAACTAAAACCGCCGAGCTCGCGAACCGCGGCAACGCAAATGCCAAGGCCGTGGTCAAAGAGCTCGAAGAAAGAGGGATTCCAATCAAAGCCGCCGCGCCGCCTTCGAAGTAGAAACCCCGAACCCGCTTCCTCCCCGTTGACCCGATCGCCTCTGTCGGGATACTATCTGTGCGAATGGCTGAGGAGAGTTCCTGACAAATCCGGCACTCGTGGGAGGCAACCTTTAACGGCGCTCTCGCTTTAAGGGAAGTCGCTATGCCGATGAGCCAACAAAAACAGTGGGCCAGGGAAAACTACAAGGGGGTGGAAGATTCTCTCAAGACCGCATTTTCGCCGGATTTTGAGGAATTGGACGAAGACGGAATCAGGCTCGACGTCCGGCAGAGCATGAAGCACGGATTCTTCGCGGCCATGTGTTCGAGCACTTATACCACGTTGGATGAAAAGAAGAGGTTTCTCGAAATCGTTTGCGACGAAAGCCGAGGCCGGATTCTCGTCGGCGCGAATGCCGCCCTGCCCAAAATCGAGGATTGCCTGGAACTTCTTGCTCACGCCGAGAAAGCCGGGTGCAGCCACGCGTTTGTGGAATATCCCAGACACCTCCGTCCGCAGTCGGAAGAAGAGGTATACCGCTATTTGAGGCGGCTCACCGATGCGACCGGACTCCCGATCATTCTCTACGGCTACCATTGCCCGGCGCTTCGCCACTTGCATCCAAGCGGGATCTTGATCGACGTTTTTGACCGCCTCGCGGATGTTCCGAACGTAGTGGGAATGAAGCTAACCCAACCGATAAACATCGGCTCGGCATTCGAGCTTTGCGAGCGGCTGGGCGACCGGATTCTGTTCGGCCCTGCCAATCTTGAGCTGGTGCCCATACTTGCGAGGAACTACCACGTTCAGTGGGTGGGCCAATGGGTCGTGGAATCTCTGCAATCGCCCGAGAAGCCGTATCTGGTCGAGTTCATGGATCTGGTAAACAAGGGGCAGCTCGATAAGGCCATGACGGTCTATTGGCAGATGGCGCCCGCCTACAAGTATGTTCACGAGCTACAGAAATCCTTCCTGCTCAAGGGGAGCCACCCCTGGGCGCACATCAACTACTATCATTGGTGCGTGGGAGGGAATGGAGGCCTGCCCCGCGGCTCGGCGCAATCTTCCGAAGAAACGGCGATGCTGGATGCGTCTGGTCGCAAGGAAATCCAGGATGGCTACAAGAAGATCGGCATTTTGACGGTCGAGGAACCGGAAGAGGAGTTCGTGGTCGGTAAGGCCAACTACGCGAAGGGAATTAGGGCAAAGAACCTAACGCGCACGCCTCTCTACCGGCAATAGCGATGAGGTGCCGCTGCTACAGACCGTTGAAAAAGGCTCATCTGCCCTTCGAGATACCCCCAGGCCGGGGGTTATGATAGTCGCGCTCGTCGAAATTGAACGGCGTGTTCCTATCTTGCGTCTACCAAGGCGTTGCCCCGGTAGCGACGAAGGTTCACAGAGGAGGAAGGCTATGAAGTACCGGTGCATTTCAGCGGATTCTCACTTGGAGGTGCGACCCGATAGATATGCCAAACACGTGCCCTCGAAATATCGCGACCGCGCTCCCAAAGTCATTGTTCTCGAGGATGGAACCCTTGCAGTCCTCCAGGAGGATCAACCGCTGGAGCGCCTTATTTCCAATATTTCTTGTGGCTTGCCCTACGAAAAGAGAAGGCCATTCGACCCGATGCCAGGCGAAAACTATGAGAACTCCCCTGGGACGGGATCGCCGGAACAGCGTCTGCGGGAGCAGGACCGAGACGGGGTTGATGCCGAGGTGTTGTTCCCCGGCAATATCGGGCCCGGCTTTTGGCGCGGCATCAGGAATGACGATGCCTATAAAGCAGTCGTTCGCGCGTATAACGATTGGTTGGCGGAGGAATACTGCTCGCAGGCTCCCGACCGGCTTATCGGTATCGGTGTGATTCCGATCACAAATGTTAAGGACGCTGTCGAGGAGTTGGGACACTGCGCCCACTTAGGGCTCAAAGCGATAGCCATTGATGCCTTTCCGGACGGACAGAGATTTCCCACGGCCAGCGATGACAGGTTCTGGGCTGCGGCCATTGATCTTGAAATGCCTGTGACGATTCACGTGCAATTTGGCTTCCCCCGCCGCGGCCGCGGACTACCTGCTTCGACCGGACCGTCGTTCAAATACCCGCGCCAGCCGGATCCGGAACACCACGTTCCAGATATTGTCGAACGCTTTAATAAATATGGCTTTAGGGGGAGCATCCATATTGTACAAATGATTTGCGCCGGTGTGTTCGACCGATTTCCCAAACTAAACATCTACGTTGCAGAGGTCCAGATCGGGTGG
>CAZNDW010000134.1:0-2949 GCA_964571895.1 uncultured Planctomycetales bacterium | reverse complement strand
TACCGCGGCATGCTGGGCAAGACCTTTTTCAATCTTGAACCGTTCCATCATATCTTCAATATATTCGAATGGAATCAGTCCCTTGAGAAGCCTTTCCTGAGTCTTGGGCGGTATGCCGGCCTGGTCATATTTCCTCAAAAATCCAATCAGACTGTCCACGAAGACGGAATAATCAAGCGGGGAGCGTTTTTCCTCCTTTAAGGATTCAAAGGTATCGGCGGGCAGAAATCTGTCGCGCTCCAAACGCCGCATACTCCCCTCTCTCATCCTCAAAAGGCTATTGACAAAGATCCTGACCGCCTCTTTCCGTCCGTCTCCCTGGAGAAGACCAGGGACCGAAAGAAAAATAAAGGGCTCACCCCCGAGGGTCTTTAAAAACTGGGCGGCCAACCACTCTCCGTATCTTCGCCTCTCGTCCTTTAATTTTCCCGAAATCTTTCCAAACCCAAGGTCCCTCAGTCTGCGATTTTCCTCAAGGACCTTTTCAGAGAGCCTCTCCTTTCTCTCCTCTCCAAATTCACTTGCCCGCACCTCGGCGCGGGAAAGGGCAGTTTGACGAGAGTGCCCGGCTGTGGTATATGTAACTTGTATGGCTAAGAAAAGAAACGGATTCGATAATGACGCCTGGATCAAAAACCACTTTGAAATGATTGTGGATAAATATGGGGGGAGGTACCCGTATATCCTGGTGACTCGAGGAAAGGTTTTTCCGGTCCGTCGCAAAGATGACGTTCTTAAAATTGAAGAGAAAATCAGAAGAAAATACGGCCCTGGCCAGCCGATCCTTGGAATGCCTGTGCCCAAACCCCGAGATTTCCTCTCCGTTCTTTCAATCTCCATCCTCGAAAAGCGATCTAAGTGAGGGGCCCGATCGTATTTCCGTACAAAGTCTACGGGCGCTATCCCTGTCCCCTTGTTCAACTCGTTCTTCATGGACGAAACGGCTGGTTTCAAACCGAGGCCTACGTTGATTCCGGAGCCTCGATCTCCATTTTCTCTCCCATCGAAGCCCGTCGGGCCGGACTTGACTACACCCGTGGCCCCAAAATCTTTTCCACGGTCGGAGACGGAAATGCGATTGCCGTGTATCTTCATCGCCTGACGGCCAAGGTCGGTGAGGTCCGTCTTAAAGCCACGATCGGCTTCTCGCCGAATTTGGGAGTCGGTTTCAATCTCCTGGGGCGCAGGGATTTTTTCAGACGTTTTGACATCCTCTTTTCCGATTCTCGAAGAATCATTTCGTTCCTGCCTCATCCGTAAATTCACTTCTTCCTTCCGCACCTCGGCGCGGAGTTTTTTGTCCTTCGTCGGATCCAAAAGGCGCCTGACTTGGGCGGTGAGCCGAGCGGCCTTGAGGCGAATACGGGGATCTTCAATATCGGAATGGCCGACTTCTTCGAACCCCCGCAGGGATTGGCGTCGATCCCCAGAAATCAAGCGCTCCAGGCTCTCCTTCATCTCTTGGGTGGCTAGATCCAGGAGGATCTTGACATTTCGATTGGCCGGAGGGAGAAAGGCGCGCTGGAGACTGGTCATGGATTGACCAATAACCGGAAAGAGGGTTTCTAAAATTTCGGCGGAGGTTAAACGGATCTCTCGGCTGAGATCGAAATTCGAAAAGTTATGGAGCGATAATTCGGAGAGATAGCTTGAGGCGACGGAAACCATCTCCCGTACGGTCTCAGCAATTTCTCTTCGAACATCGTTGGGAATTTCCTTTAAAGCCCCGGCAAATTCAGAAACGGTATCGAACTTATCCGCCGTCTCCCATCCGAGATCGTGCAGTTTCTCTTGCAACTGACGAGCGGCTTCTGGGCTCATCGAACTCTGCAGACTTCGAAGGTCATTCCCCTCATTCGGAACCGCTTCTCTTTGTCCATCCGTTCTGCTTTTGCCGTGGATCTCCCCGTAAACGGAATAGGCAAAATCCTCCGGCCACTTTCCCTCCACTTCCCTCTTCAACTCTTTCGCTTCCGCAATCCGAATCTTCGGCTCTCGATGCTTCAATCGCTCGAGAACTCCGAGAGCGGCATAATGACTTTCCGGAACGGCTCTCACCTCCGCACGGGGAGAAGAGCTCGCCCGCCCGAGGCGGTCAAAATCCATCTCGAGAAGCTCCTTCAATGCCACTTGACCCCCCAGGGAGAGGTAATTCCCTCCGCCTTCGGGGTTCGTTTCCAAACGAACCTTGCGCATCAATTCGATGAAACGGCGTCTTGCCTCCCGCTCGATCTCCTCCGGCGGGAGAGGGGGTTCTTCGTAACCCTCTAATTGCCTCTGATAGGGCGCAAGCTTCTCAATCAGGGCCTTGGTCGCTGCGAGATCGGCCTCCTTCCCCTCTCGGGAAGCCTTTTGGTGTTTCTCCAGGAGTTTGCGGACAGGACTCACGATTTCCATAAGGCCGCCTCCCTTGCCGAGTCTCCGGATAGCGATCATCGTTCTGTCTCTTTTTACCGAAAAGCGCACCTCCGGATTGCCGGTGGGCTGGGGGATCCATTGAGGAAGGGTCTCGGCCGAAATAGTTGGGATTTCCGAGACCCGGGGCGGCACCCTAGTGAGATCCTCATAGAAGGTCCGGATTTTCGGGTCGGGACCGTACGCGAGCTCAATCTGCCGGATCAATCGATTCACTTCCGCCAGCATCTCGTTCCAACTCAATTCTCCCCTTTCCCGCACCTCGGCACGGCGGAGCTGTTTACTATCCTGTTGATGGGGATTTGGGGTAGTTTTGTATTCTACAAATAAATATTGACTTTTTTTATCTACTGGGATACCGTACGGAGAGTGAGGAGGACCTACTAATAGTGTTCCAACCCTTGACTGACTTCCGTCGAGAATTCTTGGCGCGTTCTTTAATGGATGTGGTAAAGTTAGGGGTTGCTGCGGCCTTCGCTTCTGGCTTTTTTGCGGCGCTGGGATTGCGGATCCAATTGGTTTCAATGGTGGGTT
>CAZNDW010000133.1:0-2982 GCA_964571895.1 uncultured Planctomycetales bacterium | reverse complement strand
CGAAGGAGGTCTCGCCTGGGATGGCACCTACTTCTATATCGCAACCAATTACTCGAAAGGCCGCTTCGCAAAGTTTGGCGCCAACTGCTCCCAATATTCGGATTTCAATACGGGCATTCAAAGCGGTTACCAGACAAATCCTACTTTCGATTACGAAGGAGGACACTTTTTTTGGGCCAGAGCCAGCGGTTACTATCCCGCAACATCAAGCGCACTGCTGAAGGTGGCCGCCAGTAGCGGTACCCTGGTTAGCTCCATGGGAGTTCAAGCGATTGGCACGAAAACGACCAACTGGGACTCCTACTCGAAGGGAATCGCCGCTCGAAACGGGATAAGGTGGGCTGTCTTTTCTTCCTTCTATTCTGAAACTACAGTGTGGAAACTCTCTGACTCTTCCGCCATCGGTGTGGGATCGATTCCGTCGAAGGATCTTGATTACGCAATCGCCGACAACATTACCGCTGCCAACGCAAGTACTCTCATCTTTGCAGACCAGAACTACGATGGCTTAGAGCTAATTTTCTTTGACGTATCAGGGTTCTAAGCTATTTCGATTTTCGGACCTTGATTTTGATCAACTCCCGTCCCGGTTCAGAAGGATAGCGAAGATCCTCAATAATAAAGCTTCCTCTACTTTTTCCTCCGAGGCTGAGTTGGAACGGAGCCTTTTCCAATGGAAGAACATTCTGTCTGAAAAGCTCAAGTAGCAGAAATGAAGGGATTTCCAATAAGAGATCATCGCCCTCTTCAGAAATCCTCATTCTTTCTTTTGGATACCGTAGTGTTGCGATGACGCCGGGAGTATGGGGCTCAAGCGGCATCCCTATCTCATGGAGCCTCGCTCCGTTGATTTCTATTTCAACCATCGTGGTTCCGTACCCCTCATTTCATTTGGACCGGTACCCGTAAAGCCATTTTGCGGTCGTTCCACCAATGTTTCGGACCGAGTGGTTTGCTTGTGCCGGAATGAAAGCCTCATCTGCGGGCTTAAGTACCTGGCGCTGGCCCTTTATTTCAAGCTCTATCGAGCCCTCCATCACGCAAACCATTTCGTCCGTATCATGCACAAAGTCCTCCCACTTTTGGCCGGGAGGATCGACCCATAGATCGCAGGAGAAGCCCTCTTTGGCCCACCTTTCTTGGATTTCCGCTCTTTCGTTCACCTTCGTCATTCCTTGCTCGTGATGGCGCTACAATTTGAATCGATCGTTTTCGATAGAATCTGGATTGCGGATGATAAAGTCATATTCTCCCATCGGAAAATCATGGGAAATCTTTGGGTTGTAAACCCAGACATTGAGATCCATGGTTCTACCAAGAATCTTCTGTGCCAATGCGTTGGGGTCATCCTTTCGTCGGAGATAGTTGGGACCCTTTTCCCAACCGCAATGGTACAGCACAACCCACCCTCGCACTTTCGGCATGGTCGCCACGTCCTTTTCCTGTCTGGCCAGATTCTGAAAATCACTTTTGCAGGCCGCTCCTCCGTATCGGCTCACGTCAATGCCCGTTTCGCTGAAACACTGCTGAATCCGAGTCATAAGATGGGACTTCCCATGATTTGGCCACCCGTACACCGCAACAAGAAGGGCCCGTGAGTTGCCGAGCTCACGAATGGATTGTCTGAACCGCTCGATGATACGGCCTAATGCCGTCTCAAAATCGATGCTGGATGTTTCTTGCGCCAGCATTACTTTTTCAACCGCCTCCAAAGCGCGTGAAAATTCAGCCCCCACCCGATCCCGAATTGCTTAGGGGGAAACACGCGTGTTTCATTTGGATTCCAGACATCCTTAAACATCTGCTTCGGCTTCCATCGGGAGGGGAATATCCACAACCATTTTATGTCGTGGTCTTGCTCAAATTTTTTCTTCATCGCTCTCCCTCTCAGTTGTACTTCAAGAGACAACACTTCTTGAATTTCTTGCCGCTTCCGCAAGGGCATGCGTCGTTTCGCCCCACGTTTCGGTGGGCTTTAACAAACTCGCGCTTGTCCATGACCCGAAGCCGCTCTTTCTTACAAGCCTCCGCGAAGGATAGGTAGTTGGAGTCCCAGTAGGCACGGATTTCAGCGATGAGCGCCTTTATTGGCTCGGTTCTATCCTCATCCCTTTTCTTTTCTAAGGCATCAAGGGCTTCGAGTTTCGTTTTCAGAAAAGTGATAAACGCAGCTGCCGCCATATCCTCAAAGGACTCAGCCTTTGTCCCGCCCGTTTCAAGCCCTCCAAGGAAGTGCTCAAGCTGCATCCGCTGGCGAAAGGAATAGACCGACCACTCTGCCTTCTCATCGCATTCGCTGCCATGGTGAACATGGGCGCACTCAAGGGACGGAAGCCGGTATAGATCGTCCTGGTATTTCGAGAGCTCGTTCCAAAGCCCAAGGAGTTCTCGCGTAAAGTATGCAGCCTGCCCGGCTGTCTCGAACTCGACCTCTTCACCATCAAAGTCGATCAGAACTTCGCTGATCAGCTGTGAGGGCGGAACAAGGTCAATGGCAAGTAACGATCCCAGAAGAAAACACCTAAGTTCATCCGTGTTGAAAGCGGAACCTACCGCCTTGAGAAGTTTTTGAAACCGTTCATCACCACTATAGGAAAAATTGGTGGAGGGATACTCTTTGCGAGTTATCTTTTCGGGAAGCGACACGAGGGAACCGAGCTTTTCTCGGACATATGCCCAACCGTGGATTTCTTCATCCACCATGTCCTTCGAATATGCAGCCTCAATTTCCGGAGCGCTTTCTACATCCTTTAGATCCACGAGGCTTGAAACAAGAAACGCATTGAGTGTGGGAGAATTGAGCTCGGAATCCTTAAGCCTCTCTCTCAATATCTTGCAGACGGCCGTTCGCTCTTCGGGGAAGTTCTTTCCGATCTCCTCAAGCGTCGCCACAATTCCGACGTAGTTCCACACGTCTTCGCGGAAGATGGTGTTGTCAAATAACGCGGACCTTAGCTGTGCGATGGCATCTGCCCCGTATTT
>CAZNDW010000132.1:1166-3044 GCA_964571895.1 uncultured Planctomycetales bacterium | reverse complement strand
TGAAATGCCGCTACACCGATTGTGTAAGCGTGTGTCCGGTGGATTGTTTTCATGAAGATGCCGAAATGCTGGTCATAGATCCAGCGGTTTGCATTGACTGCGGGGCGTGTATTCCCGAATGCCCTGTTCAAGCCATCTATACTGAGGAGGATGTTCCGGAAAAATGGAAAAGTTACACGGCCTTAAACCGCGACCGATCCCCTCAGCTTCCCGTCATCACCCAGAAAAAAGAACCGCTGGCGAAAGACCGACCGCCCAAATGAACCTCTCACAGAAAAATACAGGCAGGCCTGCCTGCCAAATCAGGTGACAATGGGCAGGCCTCTTTAAGGAAATCGAAAAGGAGTGCGGGATGGCTGTCACCTCAGATTTCTATAAGACGATCCCGGATCTTCCCGACAAAATCACCCACAAGAAGAAAAAACCCAAACTGCTTGCGGTTGTTGACGAAAATAGTTGTACGGGCTGCCAGGTCTGTATTCCCTTCTGCCCGGTGGATTGCATTGAGCCAGTCCCTAAAGAAAAATACAATATCCCCATTCCTCCCGTCCAGATCCGATACAATGAATGCATCGGCTGCCAGATCTGTGCTCGGGTGTGCACAAAATTAACCTGGGATGCCATTCGCATGGAACCCACCGAAAAAGTGGAGAAGGATTTTAACATCGCCATCACCGAAAGTTTCATCCTGCCCCCCAATCCTCCCCAAAATATAACCGCCGAAGCCAAGTAGAGGTTTTTCCCATGTGGTTTTTCATGATTTTATGCTACGCCTTGACGCTCGTTGTATTTTGTATGCTCGCCTTAAGCGGCCTTCAAGGTTACTTTGGTTTTGAGATCTTAAGAGCCTCTCATGCCAGCTTTGCCATTTTAACCATCACGTTTTATCTTTTCACCGAGACACTCATTATTTTTTATTTTGTTGGAATCGGGGTGAGCGTGAAAGAATACGTTCAAGAAAATCGGCTTGCTTCAGACTATCGTCAGCGTTTGATCAAGATCAAACGGACGGTCTATCCTCCGATTCTTTTCAATATGCTTTTGGTGATGGGGCTTTTTATTTCCGGAGGGGCCGTGGATACCAAACACCTTCCATCCTTTAGCCATCATCTGCTTTTCTACGTCAGCCTGATCCATTTCTTAAGGACTGCCTTGATTGAGCACCGGGCATTCCGCGAGACGACCGCCCTGATCTTAGATATGGTGGGTGTGAAACGAAATTTTTGAACCCTTCGGGCCTTTCCGAGAAAATGTATTATCTTGCCAAGATCGCACAGGCGACAGGTCTGACCCTTATCGCTTTCGGATTTCTAGCCAGTTTTCCAAGATTGATGAGCCACAAAATTTTCCTTATGGGGATCCTGGTTTTTATCTTCGGCTGGACGATCCAAAGATTCTTGTTAAAACGCTGAAAACCCATGAAAACAATTCTGAAGCAAAAGACGACTTGGGATGGATTTAAAATCATGATTGGCGTGCTGGCGGCGAGCGCTTTCTTGGTGTTGGGGCTAGGGATCTATTTCCTTGTTGCTAACTTTTAAAAACATATAACATAAGGTAGATCACGACCCCCGTGACCGAAACATACATCCACACCGGCAGTAACCATCGGGTGATCTGGGTGTGCTTCACAAATTCCTTCTTACAGGCATACCAGATCGCTTTTACAATAAAGGGAACAATCACAATCGCTAAAGGGGTATGTGTTCCCAGAATGAAAAAATAAAAGATTCGTGAAATACCCTCCCCCGGATAACGGGTCACCCCCACCACAGCATGGTACGTTAAATAACTCGCCAGAAACACAATCGAGCTGATCAAAGCCCCCGTCATGAGTTTGGGATGAAGCTGCCGTCGGCCTCTTTTAATAGCCCACCA
>CAZNDW010000132.1:0-1066 GCA_964571895.1 uncultured Planctomycetales bacterium | reverse complement strand
TCGGTCTCGGGATTGACGGAAATGGAAACGAAACGCACCCGGTCGTTTTCCAGAAATATCCGATGGAGCTTGGCCATATTCCTGGTCATCACCGGACAAATTCCGCTGCAGCTGGTAAAGATAAAGTCGGCGACCCATACCTTCCCCTGCAGCTGTTCCCGATGAAGGGGATCGCCATGAGAATCGTAGAGAAGAAAATCCTGCAGCTCGCCCAAGACAGGCAGCTTGGAAGAGCTTGTTTCCCGATTGAAAAAGAAAGCCAGGAAACCAAAAAACAAAATAATCCCTGCCAAGCCCCCCGCACAAATGATCTTTTTTGTTGTCATCTTTGCGGAAATCATCTTAAAAGGAAACATCCATAACAATCAGAAATAAAAGAACAGGCAAATAGACTACGGAAGCCTTTAATAGTTTATGCGCATCCCCCCTCGATGGGGAAGACGTAAATAACCACCCCACCCAAAAGAGATTCACACCCAGCATCAAGGCCCCGTAGAAATAAAACTGTCCGGACATCCCCATCACGGACGGTAAAACCGAAACCGGGATCAACAAAAGGCAGAATAAATTAATCTGCCAGAAAGTCCTTTTGCCATCCGGATCGATCGTCGGCAGCATCTTAAACCCGACCTTCTTATAATCTTCCCGGCACATCCACGCAATGGCATAAAAGTGCGGGTGCTGCCATAAAAAAAGGATCATAAAGAGAATCCACGCCCCACAATCGATCTGACCGGTTGCCGCGGCCCATCCTCCCATCGGTGGGATCGCTCCGGGGATCGCGCCGATCGAGGTATTCAGCCAGCTCAGCTTTTTCATGGGGGTATAAACAAGGACATATAAAAACGCGGTCAACAATCCCAAGAAAGCCGTCAAAAGATTCACCCACGACGCCAGAATCACAACCCCGCTCAAGACCAAAAGGACTCCATAGATCAGAGCATGATTCGGTAGGATGACCCCTAAGGGAATCGGGCGGTTTTTGGTCCGCTCCATCCGGCTGTCTTCTTCCCGCTCGAGGTATTCATTCAAACAGGAGGCACCGGCACACACCAGTGCCGCGCCG
>CAZNDW010000131.1:0-3058 GCA_964571895.1 uncultured Planctomycetales bacterium | reverse complement strand
TTCCCAATGGTTGGAGTTGAGGAAGGGAACCGACGCTTGGCCTGTCTCCAGACCGTCCTTGCGTTTGATCCGGAGGCAACAACCTTCCGGCCTACAATAGCGATGTATTGGCCAGCAAAGCGTGAAAGATCCGTTCGTATAAAGAAATCAAATTCTACGCTAGAAGTGTTCTTCTGTCGCCCTTTGGGCATCTGTCTATCTTCTCCCTTGGCAATCCACGTTAGCAGGCCAGGGGCGGTGCAGTCAACCTGGACTGTGCGAAACAGACGGGGGGGATTCATGAGTAAAAAAGTCATTTGCCTTGCGCTAGGCGCTTTGCTCTTGGCGCTTAGCTTTCCAGCCGATGCGCAGCAACCGGGGAAAGTTCCCCGGGTTGGTTTCCTGGGAAACTCTACCGCAGCCCTTGAGGCAAATCTCATCGGGCCCTTTCGCGAAGGTTTACGTGACCTCGGCTATGTCGAGGGTAAAAACATCGTCATTGAGTGGCGATGGGCGGAAGGAAAGTATGAGCGCTTCCCTCCTCTCATCGCCGAGCTGATCGCCTCGAAGGTCGATCTGATCGTTACCGCCGGCACGCCCGCCTCGCTTGCCGTTAAGAAGACAGCGGCATCGATTCCCCTGGTCATGATCGCCGTCGGCGACCCGGTGGGAACCGGCCTCATCGCGAGCCTTGCACACCCCGGGGGCAACGTCACCGGGTTGACCTCGATCGCGGCGGACCTCGAAGGTAAGCGGTTGGAATTGCTTCGAGAAGTCATTCCTAAACTCTCGCACGTCGCTGTTCTGTGGAATCCGGCTAGCCCGTTCCAGGTAGTGTCGGAAAAGGAGGTTCAAGCTGCAGCCCAGGGGATGCGAATGAAAGTGCTGTCTTTAGGGGTGAAAGATCAGGCGCAGCTTGACGATGCGTTTGCGAGAATTCGCAAAGAACGGCCAGGGGCGCTGAACGTTTTGGCGGATCGCCTCTTTCTACACAACCGCGTTCGCATCATGGAGTTCGCGGTTCAAAACCGTTTACCGGGGGTGCACGCGTATGTGGAGTTGGTCGAAGCGGGAGGCTTGATGTCCTATGGGCCTAGCTATGCGGGCATGCACAGGCGGGCGGCTTACTTCGTGGACAGAATCTTGAAGGGCACCAAACCTGCCGATCTGCCGGTCGAGCAGCCCTCCAAGTTTGAACTGATCATCAACCTCAAAGGTGCGAAGCAGATTGGCGTGACAATTCCGCAATCGGTGCTGTATCGGGCGGATAAGGTGATTAAGTGATTTTAGATTTTCGATTGCCGATTTTAGATTGAAAAATCCGGACGAAAGGAGAGAAGACCATGGCAAAAGGTTTTGTCGACTCTGATGGGCACGTCATGGAGAACGAGCGTGAATTGAATGAGTTCCTTGAATCGCCCTTCAACAATCGCTATGTCACCTATCGCCAACTGCTCCCGACGCTGGATAGCTTCCACACACCCAACGGCCTTCCTCGAAGGCCCGGCACTTTTGACCCAAGCGTTGGTCCGGAGAGATGGCTCGAATTTCTTGAAAGAACAGCCACGGACTACACGGTCTTGTATCCTACCCAGGGACTATCCTATGGCCATGTGATCTTTCCCAACTGGGCCTTAGGCTACGCCAGGACCTATAACAACTGGCTCTATGAGCGGTACTTGAAGTTCAGCCCGCGCCTTAAAGGCGTGGCCTTGATCCCGATGCAGGATGTTCCCTCGGCTGTCGCTGAGCTCAGAAGGGCCGTCAAAGAATTGGGCATGCTCGGCGCGATGATTCCTTCCAATGGTCTCACCAAACATATCAGCGCCAAAGAGTATTGGCCGATCTATGAGGAGGCAGAGCGGCTTGACTGTGTCGTTGCGGTCCATGGGGGAAGCTATATCAATTTGGGCTTCAATACCTTTACGGTCTTCCCGGCGACCCGGGCACTGGGCATGCCGTTCCCTCTGGCGATTGCCGCGACGGGAATGATTGTGGATGGAGTCTTGGAGGAGTTTCCCAGGCTAAGGGTCGGCTTTCTGGAGGGCGGGACCGCCTGGATCCCTCTGGTGATCGATCGGCTGGAGAGAGAATTGGAGTATGGGGGGTTGTCCATTAAGCGAAGGCCCGAGGACTATTTTCGCAGCGGCAGGCTCTTTGTCGGCTGCGAAGGTAATGAAAAGGCGCTCGCGTATGCCATCGAGAGGGTAGGACCTGGGCCCTTCATGTTCGCGTCGGATTTCCCGCACGAGATTCCGTTGGAAAATTGCATGGAGGAGATCGACGAAATTCTGGGACGTAAAGATCTAAAGGAAGAAGACAAGACAGCGATCTTGGGGGACAATGCGAGAAGATTCTACAAGCTATGAATGACTCGCGCAAAGACGCAAAGCATGTGCTGAGCGAAGTCGAAGGGCGCGCCAAGACGAAACTGCAAATCCCAAATTCGAAATCCGAAATTCGAAACAATTCCAAATGATCAAAAAACAAAATTCCAAACAACCTCGGTTCGGTTTACAAGTTTTGGATTTTCCGAGTTTGAGATTTTGTGGCTTTGAGTTTATTTCGGATTTCGTGCTTCGAGTTTCGGATTTTGAGTTTACTCGGGCTGCTGGTTTGTTTCGAATTTCGAGCTTCGAATTTCGAATTTAAGATGACTCGTGTAAAGGCGCAAAGGGCGCGAAAGAACATGTTTATCGGGGAATAATCCGGGCGAGATCTTCATCCGAAAGGAGGAGTACCATGAAAGCGAGAGATGCGCGTTGGTGGTTTGCAATCTTCCTGATCATCGCATCCTTATTGAGTGTTGGCGCGCAGGCGGGGCAGAAGGAGTTACAAAGACTTACGGTTGGCTACACCCCGATTTCCGCCGCGGCGCTCCCATTCTTCATAGCCGTGGAAGAAAAAATCTTTCAAAAATACGGCTTTGAGGTGGCTCCTATATTTATGGGAGGTTCGCCGCTTATCAATTCGGCGATTCTCGCCGGCGAATTCCCGATCGGCTTTACGGGAGGGGGCGGGGTTGTCTCGAGCCGTCTGGGAGGAAGCGATTTGATCGTTATCGGGACGCCGCTACCGG
>CAZNDW010000130.1:0-3069 GCA_964571895.1 uncultured Planctomycetales bacterium | reverse complement strand
ACGGCCTTGTCCGTTACGTATACCGCCGATAGAGCAACGCAGACCAATAGAGTAGATATTTCCATAACAAGTCTTTATGATGATTCCGCCCCATTCGATCCTGATGGGAATCCCCGAGTGATCATGACCGCTCAGGTTAATCCTACCGGCCAAAGCTTTTTTTAAAAGCTTGTCAGCTTCAAGGGACTTTGTTATGATAACCCCAATCCATTGGGCCGATAGTTCAGTTGGGAGAATGCCTGGTTCGCAATCAGGAGGTCGGGGGTTCGACTCCCCCTCGGTCCACTTTTCTTCCTCCCATGCATCGATTCTTTTGCCCAGAGGCTGATCTGGAAAAAAGCACGGTCTCAATCACCGCCCCCCAGGAAATCCACCATATCAAAGATGTCCTGCGTCTCAAAGTCAATGATACAATTGGGATTTTCAATCAGAATGGTGATGAAATCCTAGGGACCGTCCTTTTGATTTCCCCCCGCAAAGTGGAGGTTCGCAAAGATCATGCTTTTCCCAAAGAAGAGAAGAGAGGCCCCACCATCATTTTAGGCTGTGCGATTCCCAAACGGAGCAAGTTCGAATCCATCGTTGAGAAAACAACCGAATTGGGCGTGGATGAGATATTTCCTTTAAAGACCGAGCGCACAGAAGTGCTTTGGGATCTTAAACGTTTTCAAGAAAAGAAATCCCGGCTTTTGAAGGTCGCCATCAACGCATCCAAGCAATCGGGCCTCAGGTCTATCCCTCTGATCCATCCGGTTACGGATTTCCCTTTGGCCATACGCCAATTCGATCAAAAGGCTCTTAAGGCGATTCCATGTCTTTTGGGTGCAAGGCAAAGCCTCCGGGAGCTTTTTGACCAGTCGGGGAGGATTGTAAAAAATTCTCCGAGGGCTCAAAAAATTATCTTTCTGATCGGCCCCGAAGGCGATTTTACGCCAGAGGAGGTCCGTCTGGCGGTTCAAGCGGGCTTTGTTCCCGTGTCCTTAGGAGAGACCGTGCTGAAAGTGGAGACCGCCGCGATTTCGGTTGTGGCCTTTGCCCGCCTGATTTTTTCCTCATGAATTCCCCTGATCGAAAAAGAAAGCTTTGGGTGATCGGGCTCTTTGCCTTGGCCTTGAGCCTCCGGCTTCTTTATTGGCTCTTCCTCAAAAGAAATTATGCCTTTTATGATTCTCCCTCGGACGACGTCCTTTATTACCACCAGTGGGCTAGGAGCATTGCTTCCGGGGATAATCCTCGAGAGGTCTTTTGGGGGATGCCGCTTTATCCTTATTTTCTGGCGTTCCTCTACCAACTGACACTGGGGAATTTGTTCTTGATTCGGTTTCTCCATGTGGTGCTGGGGGCCTTGAATTGCGTTCTCACCTTTGGGGTGGCTGAGAAAATCTTCAGCCCTCGCGTGGCCATACTCGCCTCGCTTTTAATGGCCTGTAATTTTGTCCTCATCTATTATGACGGACTGATGCTGCCTGTGACTCTCCTGATCACGCTCGGCCTTGTTGTGGTTTTAAATCTCCTTCGATGGAATGCTCAATCCGGTAAGAAAGAATGGTTTCTTTTGGGGCTTCTCATTGGTTTGGGAATGTTGGGGGATGGGAAGCTTGTTTTATTTTTTCCTTTCCTTCTCTCGTGGCTGGGAAAGCGCTATCGAAGGGAACGCTCCCTCACGCGAGTGATCTTTCCTTTGAGTCTGGGGGTTCTAATCGTTGTCGGTGGGGTTGTGTTACGCAACCGTTTGATCTCTGGAGATTGGGTTTTTGTCAGTGCCCAAAGCGGTTTCAGCTTTTATGTGGGCAATAACCCCCAAAGCGACGGGATTTTTGATAATCCGCCCTTTATCCGTCCCACCCACCAAGGCCAGGATGAGGATCAAAGAATCATCGCCGAAAACCTCTCAGGGAAGCCGCTGAAGCCCTCGGAAGTTTCCGGATTCTGGATTCGGCAGGCCTTCCAGTTTATCCGGGATGAGCCCTGGAATTATCTTAAGCTTTTAAAAAATAAATTCTATTTTTTCTGGATTGACCACGAGGCCGCCTACGACATCGATTTGCTCCTCCAGAAAGAATGGAAAGACCTATGGGATTGGAATTCCTTTTTTTTGATTGCGCCTTTGGCTATCTGCGGCATGATTTTAACCCGAAGCCGAAGGCCCGGGCAGGGCCTGTCCTGGCCGACAGGCCAGGGAGGACATGGGGGAGTTGTCTTTCTAAATGGGATGATCTTAAGCCAGCTCTTTTTTACTTTGATTTTTTTCCTGACGACCAAATACCGGACGACGATTGTCCCTTTTTTGATCATGTATGAAGCCTACAGCCTCTTTTGGCTGACGGATCAACTGAAAGCCCGACGAGTCAAAGAGGTTTTGGTTTTTCTCTCCTGTCTTTTGGTGTTGTTGGTTGCCTTGCGTCCCATTGGGCTTAATCCCCACGTGATAGATTTCCTTAAATTCTCGAAGTCTGGAACAATCTTTGAAAAGAAAGGAGATTACCCGCGAGCGAGGGAAGCCTACCGGAGGGCTCTGCGAATCCACCCTCGGGATGCCAATCTCCTCTACAATCTGGCTAACACCTTTCTGGCTCAAGGAGATCCTCATCAGGCCGTAGAGTATTACCGACAGGCCCTTTTGTTAAATCCTTATCATGGGGATGCCTTGTTTAATTTGGCTGTCAGCTATGAGGAGCTTGGGGAGCGGCCTCTGGCGTTACAGTATTATCAAAAAGTGCTGGCAGAGCAGCCCGGGAGTCCGGATATCCACTTTCGACTGGCTCGGTTGTACCATGCTCAAGGGTTATGCCAAGAGGCCCGTTCTCATTATGAGGCAATCCGGAAGCTCGATCCTCGATTCGATGTTTCGAGCTCAATCTTCCCGGAGGGTTGTCCTCCCGACATGCCGAATCCGCCATAAGTATCTGTCGAGTTTGTATCTGTCCAGTTTGACAAAAGTTCCTTCCCTCATGTATAATTGACCCTCCGATGAATAAAATTTAAAACACCCCCTTCACTCCAGCGGCGTAAAACAAAAGAAAGGAAAGAAAAATGGCAGAACAAAAAAGGACAGGGGAAGTGGAAACC
>CAZNDW010000129.1:0-3087 GCA_964571895.1 uncultured Planctomycetales bacterium | reverse complement strand
AAGGCATTTATTACACGCCCCTTGATGCAGGAGTCCTGCAAGAGCTCAGGCTTGATCCGAGGACCAAGCAGGTCAGGTCCACTCAAAGGATCGGAAATCTTGAGGATCGGGCCAGAAAACTTGAATTCTTCGAGCGCCTGAGAGAACAAGAGCCCCAATACCCGGATGATTTTCCCAATCTGGGCGGTTTGGGAGCGCCAGCATGGCTTCCGATCCCGGGACTTGGACCAGGACCCTTTGGAGGAGGCGGAGGCGTTATCCCAACTCCCCAAGGGCCTGTCATCGCACCCCATGCCTATGGGGGTCCTGCTGCGCTCCCAGCTGGAGTTTTATGGAGAGGCCAAGCCCAGGCAAGAGGCAAGGTCAGTCAGACAGACCCGGACAGCGGTGGTCCGGACGGCCCTTTTGGATTCTTAGGGAAGTTAGGTGAGAGACTCAGGGCAGGCTTTAGGAAATTTACAGCAGGGAACTTCCGTGAGAATCTTGCCAGACTGACTGGACAAAATCCTACAAATGCTCAAGCACATCACGTTTTCCCTCAGAAATTTAGGGATCCGTTTAACAATAAAGGAATCAACATCGACGAGCCACGGTACGGCGCGTGGTGGGAATCAAAGGCTCACCTGAAGAATTCAGCCAAGTACAATGAAGAATGGCGACAATTTTTACGAGTGAATCCTACACGAGAGCAAATCCTTGAATTCGGAAGAAGGCGAGCTAAGGATTATGGGTTTAAAATCAACTTCTGATACGAAAGTAAACTTTGAAGACCTTTATACTATGGATGACCCTCTAGCCAATCCCCCCTTCCGAGGAACGATGGAGATAGGGGAAGGAGAGGATTTTGAGCTGTTGTACGGAACGCTTCGGCCCAAAAAACCAATTGTGGTCAAGTGGTTTATGGGAGGTGCCCCTAAGGATGTGATCTGGACTGGGCATGCTGTCCCCGTTATTGTCAGTGATCGATTCATTGAAATCCTACGGAGAGAAAAGTTTACCGGCTGGTCCACTTACCCGGTGAAGGTTTATGGGAAAGACTGCAAGGAGATCCCTGGTTACCATGGGCTTGCCATCACGGGCCGGGCGGGTCCGATTGATGAGTCCAAAAGCGAGATTGTCGTCCGTGATCCGATTGCGCCGGGGGGAAGGCCCTTGATTAGGCGGAAGGGACTCTATTTTGATCCCACAACATGGGATGGGAGCGATCTTTTTTTGTGTGGAAAGTGGGGGGGTATATTTATTCGTGGAAACGTGAAGCGCACTCTCGAGCGAGCAAAAGTACGAAACGTCTCTTACGCCGTAACGACGGAAGTCGAGCAACCTGCTGACTAAAACGAGCTAAGGAAGAAACTAATCCATGCCGCAAGACGATTTGGAAGAGACGCAGAGAAGAATAAACGCACTGAAAGTCGGGCTCGACGCCCTGACCGACCGCACCTTCGCCTACTTCACGGCCATCTTTCAACTCCTTGAGGACCGCGGGCTCGTGGATGGGAAAGAAATGATCCGCCGCCTCGAGTGGCACAAGAAGCAGTACGCCAAAACCTGTCGAGACCTCGAATTCTACAACCTGATGCAGGAGCAATTCGGCGAGGACGACCCCTCCCCACCGGCGCCAAGCCTCTGATTAACGCCCCTTATTCCTTATCCTCTCCGCGCAGCCTGCTTGGCGGCCAGGGCATTGATGAGTGAAAAAACCGTCCTTTGATCCCGCAAGGGGAACTCATCGACGATCCGGAAACGACGCATAAGAGACTTATGCTTGGCTAGGGATTCGTCTTTAAAGGGCTTAAGCCCCAAAAGCTCATCCGTAGTGACCCTCAAGGCCTTTGCCAAAGCGGGGATGATATGGGCCGGAGGGAATTTAACATGCGTCTCATAATGGCCAACCATCCTTTGGGATAACCCCACCATTTGCCCGAGCTCGATCTGAGTCAGGCCACGGGCCTGTCGGAGGGTACGGAGCCTTTGTCCAAAAAGATTGGGATGATGGTTTCGCCTTCTCATCGTTAAGAGCTCTTCCAGATCCATCTTTTGTACCACCCCCGTTGAACAAGGCTCTTTTTTGAGGTAAAAATTTTCCATTGACAGTAATCACACCGTATGTGTAATATCATAACACATCACAGAGACATTCACGGCGAAAAAGTCGAACCCCAAAATTCCACTTGACAGGTTTTGGAAAAGGCGGGTCACTCGGAGGATTTTTGAAAATGAATCTCACCCACCAGGAGCTTGAGGAAATCCGGGAAAAGGATCTTCCTTCCTACCTCACTCAAGACGGCGTCACTCTTAAGAAACTCTCCGAGACCTCCTGGAAAGGCCGCTGCCCCTTCCATGAGGACAAGAACCCAAGCTTCAACGTCAACCTCAAGGGCCGGAGGTGGCTCTGGCACTGCTTCGGCTGCGAAAAAGGAGGAGACCTTGTGAGGTATGTGATGCTGAAAGAGGGGGTAAGTTTCCCTGAGGCGGTAAAGATTCTCCTCAATGGACGAAATGGAAACACTGCTCCACTTCCTCAAGCCAAAGTCTTAAAAGCGGTCGCGGATTATTACCACGAGACTCTGAAAGATTCAAAAAGGGCCCAGGATTATTTGAGCACCCGCGGCCTCTTTGATCCAGGACTCGTCAAAGACTACCGAATCGGATTCTCCGATGGAACCCTTCCCAGGGATCCTGAGCTCGTGGATCAAATCAAACACCTTGGCATCCTCAATGAAAAAGAGAAAGAACATTTCACAGGCTGCGTCATCTTTCCCATTGAATCGCTTGAGGGCGAGATCGTTTCTCTCTACGGAAGAAATATCGCGACTCCTCGGCACCTTTACTTGAAAGGCCCGCACAAAGGGGTCTTTAACGCAAAGTCCGTGAAGGGGGCAAAAAGAATCTTTGTGACAGAAGGGATTATCGACGCGTTAAGCCTTGTCCAGCTCGGCCTCAAGGAAACCATCTCCCTTTACGGGACAAATGGCTTCACCGAGGATCACAAGAAGCTTCTTCAAAGTCCGGAGCTTGAAGAGGTTTGTCTGGCGCTCGACAATGACGAAGCCGGCGAGAGAGCTGTCCAAACCCTCCTTGAAAAAATTC
>CAZNDW010000128.1:0-3114 GCA_964571895.1 uncultured Planctomycetales bacterium | reverse complement strand
ATCAAGGGACGTCCCCATAATATTATTGAGGATGGTGGCCCCTTGATCCAGGGCGTGCTGCGCCACAAGGGGTTTGTAGGTATCCACCGAGATGGGGATTTTGACCTTTTGGGAAAGGGCACGAATGGCGGGAATGACCCGAGCGATCTCTTCTTTCGCTCGGATAGGCTGCGATCCCGGACGGGTGGATTCCCCTCCCACATCCAGAATGTCACAGCCATCGCGGATGAGCCTTTGCGCGATCTTTAAGACTTTTCCCAGATCTTTTTCATTTTTAATGAGCAGACCGTCGTGACTGAAGGAGTCCGGACTCAAGTTGAGGATGCCCATGACGTTTGTCCGGTCCCCCAACGGAAGGCGGAACTGATCTGCTTTGATAAGGAATTTTTTTCGTGTGGGTGTGGTGCTCAATCGCCAAGGGGGTATTGGGTTGTTGAGTTATTGGGGGGACTCTCAAGCTTGGAAGACTCCGGAGGTATTCCCAAAAGAACTCTGGCCTCTTCAATATCAATGATTTCTTTTTCAATCAATCGCCGGGTAATCACATCCAGCTTATCACGATTCTGCGATAAAAGTTCCTTGGCGCGGTTGTAGGCTTTCTGAATAAAATCTCTCACTTCCTCATCAATCGCTTTGGCCGTATCTTCGCTGTAATCCCTTTGCTCCAGCATATCTCGTCCCAGGAAAAGCTGCTGGTGATGACGCCCCAAGGTCAAGGTCCCCAGTTTTTCGCTCATGCCGTACTCGCAGACCATTTTTCTGGCCAATTGGGTCGCGGCCTGCAGATCATTGTAAGCCCCGGTTGTCACCTCGGCCAAACAGATTTCCTCGGCGGCCCGGCCTCCCAGCATGACAACCAGCTGGCCTAAAAGTTCTTTTCTACTCCAGTAATGACGGTCTTCCATCGGCGGCGTCAAGGTATATCCACCCGCCATCCCCCGAGGGATAATCGAAACCTTGGTGAAGGTATCCACCTCCTTAACCAGCAAAGACAAAAGCGCATGGCCCGCTTCGTGATAAGCCGTAATCTCTTTTTCCCGTTTGGACATCGTGCGGCTTTTCTTTTCCGGCCCCATCATCACCCGCTCAACGGCATCGGACATCTCTTGGGGGCCGACGGCTTCTTTGTTGCGCCGCGCGGCGAGCAAGGCCGCTTCGTTGCACACATTGGCTAGATCCGCCCCGGAAAAATAAACGGTCTGCTGTGCGACCCTTTTGAAATCCACCGTAGGCGCCAATTTGATATTTTTGGTGTGTACTTTAAGGATGGCCTCCCGGCCAGAAATATCCGGCAGATTCACGACGATCTGCCGGTCGAATCGTCCTGGCCGCAGCAAAGCCGGATCCAGGGTGTCGGGACGGTTGGTGGCCGCAATCAAAATGAGCCCGGCCTGGGTGTCAAAACCGTCCATCTCAACCAAGAGGGCATTGAGGGTCTGTTCCCGTTCGTCATGGCCGCCGCCAATCCCCGAGAATCGCAGCCGCCCAACAGCATCGATTTCATCAATAAAGATGATAGCCCCTTTTCCTGAAGTCTTAGCCGCCTGACGGCCTTGGTCAAAGAGATCCCTGACGCGGGAAGCCCCCACCCCCACAAACATCTCGACAAAATCCGATCCGCTCAAGGAGAAAAAGGGCACATTGGCCTCTCCCGCCACCGCTTTGGCCAAAAGGGTCTTTCCGGTCCCCGGGAGACCGACCAAGAGAACCCCTTTGGGGATCTTCCCTCCCAGGCGTTGGAATCTCTTGGGCTCTTTAAGAAACTCAATGACTTCCTGCAGCTCTTCTTTGGCTTCCTCCACGCCCGCAACATCGGCAAAGGTTATCTTGTTATCTTTGGTGTTGAGCTTTGCCCGGGATTTTCCGAAAGACCAGATCTTATTCCCGACTTGATTCCCCCGATACGACACAAACCACATAAAAAGGATGAAGAGAATAATCGGCATAAAGGAAAAAAAGAAATTGACCCAAAAGGTGCGAGGGACCACCACTTTAAAATCCGATACATTGGTTCGAATGAGATCCAAAAGGACTTTGTCATCCGGGGGAATATGAACAAGAAACCGGGTTCCGTCGCCTTGGGCGCCTTCCAGAACATTCTCGGTTAATTTCAGGGATTTAATCCGGTTCGTCTGAGGATTCTCTTTAAGCAGGGCATAAAATTCGCTGTAGCTTTTCTCCTCGATTTTGGTCACAGCCGTCATGTCGGTGCGGCTGAAAAGCAAAAGGAGGACAAAAAGAAGGGCAAACCAGAAGATCCAGCTGCCGTTCGCCGCAGGCTGCTGGTTTTTGTATTTCGGCAGAAGCTTCTTGGCAGGCCTCTTAAGCTCCGGTTTGGGCATATCGGTTTCACTCATCTTATGATACCCTTTCCTTAAAGAATCGCTGATGGTCCCATCCCAGGACCTTAAAAGCTATTCCATTATATATTGTCGCTCTATTTAATCAAGGGCTATTCTCCACGAGCAAAAATTAGCGCATCGGATTTTTTGATCACGGATACCCTCGCTGGCAAATGGACAATCGAACCTTCCGGCCGGTCGTGAATCAGGGCCTCCAATTCCTTAAAATGACTCAACTGAATCTGATTCATATTGCCTTTTAATTGTTCAATGGCCAGACGAATGACCATGCGCTCCAAGGCAACCGGGAGGGTCTTTAAAGGACGCAGACGCAAAGCCAAACTCCGACCGTTGCATCTACGAAGGATTTTAACCAAAGAATTCTGGGCTTCTGTTTCTAAATAATCGTAGTCGCTGGCCAAAATCTGGGAAAGCCCCGCTAAGACCTGTTTAATATTTTTATGATATTCTTTTTCCAGAGTAGGCAGAAGCCGTAACCGGATCTTATTGCGGAAAAATTTCGTGCTGCGGTTGGTAGGGTCCAGACGGAATTTGATTTTTTCTTTTTTTAAAAAAGACTCTATTTCTTTGCGGGAAATTTCAAGGAGGGGGCGAATCACCCGAAACCCCCGGATATTCCTTTCCGGAAGAATCCCCCGCAGACCCATGAGGCCTGTTCCGCGAATCAAACGCATCAAAACCGTTTCTGCCAGATCATCCTGGGTGTGGCCCAAGGCAATGGCCCGGGCGTTTTGACGCCGGGCCACCCGAA
>CAZNDW010000127.1:0-3138 GCA_964571895.1 uncultured Planctomycetales bacterium | reverse complement strand
CCAGCCCGCGGCAGATCACCTTTTTCATCAATGCGGGCACTCAAGGGCTTCAGTTTGCCGCCTGCGCCGGCAGGGTGTACCAGTTGGCGAAGGAAAAAGGGCTCGGCCGGGAGATTCCCACGGAGTGGTTTTTGCAGGATATCAGGGATTAGGGCCTAATCAGCCCATAATTTTCCCTTTGACCTAGAGGAAGCCATGGTGTATGTTTAATAAAAAAATACATCATTATGGAGGAGATCATGGCTTCCCTGAAACGAAAGAATTTTCTGGTAGACGAGCAGGCCTTAAAAAGGGCCAAACGGATACTCAACGCTAAGACAGAGTCGGACGCTGTGCGTCAGGCGATCTCTTTAGTGGCTTTCCGCAAAGCCGTCATGCGAGGCTACGATCGGGCAGCGGGAAAGCTCCGCGCCTTTGGGGCTTCGTGACGTGAGTGGAGGAAAAATCCTTTATGATACCAGCTTTTACATAGGGGTTCTCCGCTCCAAGTCCTTCGCCCAAGCCTTCCGTTCTCGGTACGAGGCCGATATTCCTATTACATTTTTTAGCTCGGTAGTGATCCAAGAGTTGCTAGCCGGCGCTACTGACAGATTGAAGCAGGCGGTCGTTGAGGGTCTTTACCGCCCTTTTGTGCACAATGGCCGCATCGTCACACCGACCCATTCCGTTTGGGAAGAAGCAGGCCGCCTTCTTGGGGTTATGAGGGGTCAGAGAAAGAATCACATAGATCGTCTTACCGGTAGCTTCGTTAACGATCTCCTGATTGCCTTAAGTGCTAGAGGTGTTGGGGCTAAGGTGCTTACCCTTAACTCGGACGATTTTACCCTGATCCGCAAATACCTCCCCTTCTCGCTGGAAATCTTGAAGGCTTAGAATGTTGCCCCGGTCAAATCTCTTATCGTTAATTCCGATCTATGGCTCTAACACTGCCAATACTAGATTGTCGAGATCGCGAAGTCTGACCCTGGTCAGTACCTTTTTCAAATATTTCATGGATCTCAAAGCGGGAAGGGTCCCCGGGCGGACCAGCCCGCGGCAGATCACCTTTTTCATCAATGCGGGCACTCAAGGGCTTCAGTTTGCCGCCTGCGCCGGCAGGGTTTATCAATTAGCCAAAGAAAAGGGGGTAGGTCGGGAGCTGCCTACGGAGTGGTTTCTGCAGGATATCAGAGATTGAAATGAAAAATGAAACGCGAGCGTCAGCAGCCCTACAGCCACCGAGAACTCAAAAATTCCCCCAACAATCGCTTGCCAACATGGCTTTAAGAGCCGAAAGGGCCTGCCGCAGAGAGCGAAACCAGCCTCAGGACCCTATTTTTTGGAGAGAGACTATCCGATAACGTGCACTTATGTCAACCGCCTTAATTTGGCTTGTGGGCAGGGATGGACATTTCCTAGTATTCATCGAGAGAGGGGAAATTGGAGCCGTTTCATTCATGCCGAACTAGTGGCCTATTTCATGCAGCAAGGTGGGACCGATAAACGCGAGTTTAAAGCCTGGGGAAATAATGGTAACATCAAAATATGATCCACGACGCGACGGACAGGCCCGACTTTTTGTGGGATGAGCCGCTTACTGGAGATGAACTAAAGAAACTCTTGGAGGACGGAAGCGAGGAAGAGCGTCTTTATTACGCGGCTAAGATCCTAAGAGAAGCGCGGTTTGAAGAAGTCTGGGATTATCTCTCCCCGGCCTTTTTGGCCGCTCACTGGGAAAAGCTCCGCTGGAGACTCGGACGAAAAAAAAGGTTCTGGGAATTCTTTTATTCCACATGGCACACTCATGGCCTTATCCCCTAAAGATATCCTCTCCGCCCTGCAGTGGGAGTTTTTGTCTTTTTTTTTCCAGGGTGTGCCGCCTTTTTTCTTGACCGGGGGGACCGCTCTAAGCGCCTTTTATCTCCAACACCGCTATTCCGAAGACCTCGATCTGTTCACCCTGGACAGCGATGCCTTCGACCGGGTGCCTCTATATGTGGCCGACACGGCGACAAGGTTGACTGCCTCAGTTGCCTCGCTCCAGACCGCGCCTCAGTTCCGCCGTTACCGGCTCTCCCGGAAAGGGGAATCGATCATTGTGGACTTTGTTAGAGAGGTAGTCCCACAGATATCCGAGGAAAAGAACAGATTCGAGCAGATCGTGGTGGATACATTGGATGACATTACCGCCAATAAGATCTGCACCGTTATCAGCCGAGCGGAGATCAAAGATTATATCGACCTCTATTTCCTGGGACGCGCTGGATATCCGTTAGAAAACTATATCGAGTTAGCCCAACGGAAGGACGCTGGGGTTTCACAGGCGATGCTGGCCTACCTCTTGTCTGAGGTCAGGTTGTCAAAGGTCCCTGACTTTATGATCGCCCCTGTTTCTCTTGAGGACCTTCAAGGCTATTTTCAATCTCTTGCCAGGAAGCTTGCTCTAGAGTCGTTTCCTGGGTAGAAAGGGTCTAATTGGATTAGTATCCCAGGTCTTCAATTTCCTCCTCGTCCATGCCAAAGTAGTGGGCAATCTCATGCAGGAGTGTGAGACGGATCTGGTTGCGGAGCTCTGCCGGGTCTGGGAAGTCCCGCATCAGAGGCTCCGAAAAGATAGTAATCTTGTCGGGCAGGAGGGGTGGGTTTAGTGCGGAGCGTTCGGATAGGGGAGTACCCTCATAGAGACCGTAGAGGACGTCTCGCTGAGGATTGAGGCCCATGGCCTTGAGCTGGCTTTTTGTCGGTCTCTTCTCGACAACGATTTCCACGTTGTGAAGACGGCTGCGAAACTCCTCAGGGAGCCGCGCCAGCACTCGGGCAGCTTCTTGCCTAATCTCTTTCTGATCCAACGATGAGGAGTCTGCACGAAACTCCCTGGAGGTTCAACAGTTTGGTGAAAAAAGCTCTTCTGCTGCTAGCCCGCCAGGGAGTATCTTTACGGTCCGATGCAATACAGTCGTCTTACGCTCGCCAAATAGCCAATGGTATCTCTGAGGTACGCTTGGATCTCCTCGTCCGGTGCACCGGCCCTTCAAGACAACCCCCAGGCGGGCGGCCAGGATGGCACCGCTCGATCCGCTGGCGGACTTCTGGCGCGCTGTGCGTCTGGGATCTTTTTGTTTCTCGTTTTCTTCTTCTTACCGGCTTGGGAAGGCCGCG
>CAZNDW010000126.1:0-3157 GCA_964571895.1 uncultured Planctomycetales bacterium | reverse complement strand
GAGGATTTGTCGAGCATTTATCTTGACATCCTAAAAGATCGGCTGTATACTTTTGCCGCTCAATCGCCCGAAAGACGCTCAGCGCGGACCGTTCTTTTCTATATTCTCGATGGGCTCGTGAGATTGGTCGCTCCTATTTTAAGTTTTACCGCCGAGGAAGTCTTTGAACGAATGCCGAAAGGCCCGGCACTCAAAACGATCAAAAGCGTTCACCTTTTGGACTGGCCGCTTTGCCCCGAGGCCTGGAATGCCCCGGGTGCCCTAGAAAAATTAAGGCGTCTGTTGGAATTAAGGCCCCATATCTTGAAGGCCTTGGAAGCGAAGAGACGTTTGGGTGAGATTGGCGGTTCCCTTGAGGCGAAAGTGGTTTTCCTGACGAAAAGTGATCGGGAGTTTGAGTATTTTAAGGAACGCAAGGATATCCTGGCAACCCTTCTGATTGTTTCCCAGGTTGAGGTTCAAAAAGGGGACACCCCTTTCCCAGCGATTGCCCCAGAGTTCTCTGAGATTGGAATTCAGATTGATCTTGCCGATGGCCCCAAATGCAGCCGGTGCTGGAACTATAGTCCATCGGTTGGGCAAAACAAAGAACATCCGTCTTTGTGTCAAAGATGTGTCCTCGTCATTTCCAGGGAGATCCCTCATGCCGCGAAAGAAAGTTAAAACAAAAGACAATGCAAAGAAACGGGAGTTTTATAAAAAACTCCTTTTGAAAATCAAAGAAGACATCGCCAATGACTTGAAGCAGATGTCTTCGGCCAATGGGCCTTCTCAGAAAGACTCCTCCGGAGATATCTCGGGTCATGCCTTGCATATGGCGGATGTGGCAACCGATATGTACGACCGGGAGTTTAATCTGGGATTGGCCTCCAATGATCGGGAGCTGCTGTACAAAATTGATGAGGCCTTAAAGCGCGTTGCCGATTGTACGTTTGGCACCTGCCAAGAGTGCGGAAAAGCTATTCCCGTCGCTCGCCTGAAAGCCATTCCCTACACCGAGACCTGCCTCCAGTGCCAGGAAAAGCTTGAACAAGGAAAATGAGGTTTTCATTTCTTCCCCCGCGCGGTCCTTCCCAATCCGTGGTCTCCCCCTTGAGAAATCCTGACCGATTTCAGTTTGACATCTTTTTGTCCTTAATGACGGTGAGTGTGATCATTTTGGGGGATCAAGTCACCAAGTTTTATTTTTCGAAAATTCTTTCCATCGGTGAATCTCTGCCGGTTATCAGAAACATTGTTCATATGACCCTCGTGCACAATACCGGGATCGCCTTCGGGATGTTTAAGAATCAAGGGATTGTCTTTATCATTATTCCCACAATTGCCGTCGTTCTTTTGACCTTCAACATTTATTATTACCGGGATCATCATCAGTTAAGCCGAATGTACATTGTGGCCTTTTCTTTAATCTTGGGCGGCACGATTGGCAATCTCATCGATCGGATTTATCTGGGTTATGTGATTGATTTTATTGATCTCAAGGTTTGGCCGGTTTTTAATATCGCGGATTCGGCCATCACCGTTGGAGCGGTGATTCTTTTGTGGCAATGTATCCTGTCCTCTGCCAAATAGGACCTTTTACGGTCTATTCGTACGGAGTGATGCTGGCCGTAGCGGTCTTTGTCTCGTCGATTTTACTGGGACGGGATGCGAAGCGGCGGCATATCCAACCGGATGTGATCTTTGATCTGGTCTTTTGGATGGTGGTCGTCGGCATCTTAGGCGCCAGGGTCTTTTATATCCTTTTGAACTTCTCCTTCTTCTGGGATAATCCCCTGGAGATGATCAAAATTTACAAGGGCGGATTGGCCTGGCAGGGGGCTTTGGTCTCAGGGTTCATTGCAGGGCTTATTTTTATCAAAAAAAAGGGTCTTGCCCTGTGGCCGACATTGGATCTGATCGCTCCTTATGCGGCCTTGGGGCAGGCGATCGGGAGGCTCGGCTGTTTTTTAAACGGCTGTTGTTATGGCAAGGAATGGAAGGGGGGGGTATTTTTTCCGGTTCATCAAAAATTTTTGCATCCCACTCAGCTCTATGAGGCGTTCGGCCTTCTCATCATATTTTTCATTTTAAAACGATATCAAACCAGCAACCGTCATCCGGGCCGGGTCTTTTTTTTGTATCTATTTCTGGCGGGCCTGGAACGATTTCTTGTGGAATTCTTGCGGGCGGATCATGTCCTAACCGGGATGGGATTAAGTTTATTTCAGATCATTAGTCTGATCATTATGACGGGTTCAATCGTTCTCCTCTGGTATCGATCCTCAGCCAATTTTGTTCGAAGGAAGTAGGCATGCTCCCCACCCACCTCTTAAAAGTCGATGAAGAAGACCGCCGCCTGCGGCTCGATGTCTTTTTGACCAAGGCCCTCCCGGAATCATTTTCGCGAAGCTTCATCAAACGGCTCATTGACGGTCGTTGTGTTCTGGTCAATGGCAAAAACGTCAAGGCCCACCACAAAATGAGCGTTCATGATGAGGTGAGCGTCGTTATGCCTTCTGGTACAGGGCCTGCCTGGGCTGGGAATGAGCGGATCAAACCCGAAGAGATCCCCTTAGACATTTTTTATGAAGACGAGACCCTCTTGGTTGTCAACAAGCCCAGTGGCATGACGGTCCATCCCGCTCGGGGTTATTATTCCGGCACGCTGGTGAATGCCCTGCTTTATCATTGCGGTGAGCTTTCTTCCCTTTATCCTTCTCGTCCGGGGATTGTTCATCGATTGGATCGCGAGACCTCCGGGCTCATGGTGGTGGCCAAAGACAATGCCGCGCATGCGAATCTGGCGCGGCAGTTTGAAAAACACCTCGTCAAGAAAAGTTATTTGGCTTGGGTTCAAGGGATTCTGGAATTTGATGAGGGCTTAATCGATGTGGCTCTGGGGCCTCATCCGATCTTTTTTGACAAAAAGGCGGTGGCCTTTGATGAGGGCGCGAAAAAAGCTAAAACAATCTATCGCGTGTTAAAAAGGTCAAAGGATAAAACGTTGGTTCAGTGTTTTCCTAAAACCGGACGGACCCATCAGCTGAGGGTGCACTTGGCGTATCTCGGATACCCCATTTTAGGCGATGGAAAATATGGCCGAAAGGATTCGTTTAAGCGCCTAGCCTTGCATGCGCAGGGTTTGGGATTTTTTCATCCGAAGACCACAAAATAC
>CAZNDW010000125.1:0-3159 GCA_964571895.1 uncultured Planctomycetales bacterium | reverse complement strand
GTCGAATACCCCATCCGCCCGGCGGATAGATCTTTTAATTTGGTCCGCACAACCGTTTTCACGGCCTCCTCGACTCGGAGGGCCGCTTCGAGCTCCCCCAGCTCCTCCAGCATCATCCCCAGGGCACAAATCGCGGCCAAAGGGTTGATCACATTTTGACCCGTGTATTTCGGCGCGGATCCGCCGATCGGTTCAAACATCGAGACCCCTTGGGGGTTGATGTTTCCTCCCGCGGCAATCCCCATGCCGCCTTGAATCATCGCGCCCAAATCCGTGATGATATCCCCAAACATATTATCGGTCACAACGACATCGAACCATTCCGGATTCTTGACCATCCACATGGTGGTGGCATCGACGTGCGCGTAGTCGGTTGTAACCCCCGGATATTCCTTGGCCACAGCCTGAAAAGTCCTTTCCCACAAATCGAAGGCGTACGTCAAGACATTGGTCTTTCCGCAAAGGGTGAGCTTTTTGCGTTTCCTTTTCTTTTGCGCATACTCGAAGGCATACCGCACGCAGCGCTCCACCCCCCGATGGGTATTATAAGAGATTTGGGTGGCCACCTCCTGGGGCGTATTCTTGTCTTTGAACTCACCCATTCCTTTATAAAGGCCTTCCGAATTTTCCCGGATGACCACAAAGTCGATATCCTCGGGCTTTTTATCCTTTAAAGGACAAAAACGCTCATCATACAATTGGACCGGCCGTAGATTGATATATTGATCAAGGTCAAAACGGATTTTAAGAAGGATTCCTGTTTCCAGAATGCCGGGTTTGACATCGGGATGGCCGATGGCGCCCAGATAAATGGCATCGAACGTTCGCAGTTCCTTGATCGCCGAGGGAGGAAGAACTTCTTGGGTGCGCAGATACCGCTCCCCTCCAAAATCAAAGGAGACGCTTTCGTAGGGGAAGCCGAATTTTTGCGCTGCGGCTTGGAGGACCTTTAATCCTTCCCGCACCACCTCCGGCCCGGTCCCGTCGCCGGGGATCACGGCGATCTTGTATTTTTTCATGGAATTATTCCCTGAATTTCTTGACGATGAGGCTCGCGTTGTGCCCCCCGAACCCTAAGGAATTCGACATGGCGGCCTCGACAGGAATCTTCCTGGCTTGATTGGGGACGTAGTCCAGATCGCAATCCGGATCCGGCCTCTCATAATTGATGGTGGGTGGAACGATGTCATCTCTCAAGGCAAGAATGCAGGCCGCAAACTCTACCCCTCCCGCCGCTCCCAAAAGGTGACCCGTCATGGATTTGGTGGAGCTGATCGGGACTTTATAGGCGTATTCTTTGAATGCCTTTTTCATGGCCAATGTTTCGACTTTGTCATTGAGGAAAGTGGATGTACCGTGGGCATTGATATAAGAGATCTCTTGGGGTCTAAGATTAGCATCCACCATGGCTAACTCCATCGCCTTGGCTGCCCCGCGTCCCGTGGCCTCCGGGGCGGTCACATGATAGGCATCGGATGTCCTCCCATAGCCGGCCACCTCCGCCAAAATCTTGGCCCCCCGGGCCTGGGCATGATCGAGAGATTCCAAGATCGCGACCCCCGCCCCTTCGGCCATCACGAAACCGTCACGATCTCGCTCGAACGGACGGCTGGCTTTCTCGGGCTCGCTGTTGCGCTGCGAAAGGGCCTTGAGAGCGCAAAAACCGCCAATACCCAGTCTGGTTGTGGCGCTCTCGGTTCCTCCCGCGATCATCACATCCGCATCTCCATATTGAATGGTGCGAAAAGAATCACCGATGGCATTCGAGGCGGTGGCGCAGGCGGTCACCACACAGGTACAAGGACCTCGGGCGCCGGTAAAGATAGAAACCTGGCCTGCGGCTTCATTAATAATAATGCGAGGGATGAAAAAAGGAGACATCTTTCCCGGACCCTTTTGCTGATACTTCTCGTGCTCTTTTTCCATTGTCCTGATGCTCCCAATCCCAGAGCCAACCATGACCCCCATGCGGTCCAGATCCACCTTCTTTAAATCAAGGTTGGCTTGGGCTATGGCCTCTTGGGCCGCCACCACCCCAAATTGGATAAACCGGGCCAGATGCCTTGCGTCTTTGGTTGAGAAGTGATCCAATTCGTTGTAGTCAGTGACGTCCCCGCAGATCTGACTGTCAAACGGGCTCGGATCAAAGTAGAAGATCTTCCGGATGCCGCTTTTCCCGGCCAAAAGAGACTGCCAGAATTTCTCGGTTCCGGTCCCAACCGGCGAAAGGACGCCTAATCCTGTGACAACAACTCGTTTTTTTTCCATGGCCTCTTAAACAATTGCCCCGGTGAAAACCGGGGCAATATATCGGGTTATCAAAAAATCATCAAAATCTTTGTGTTACGATTTACTGGCAGCCTTGGCTTCAATATAGCGAATGGCATCAGCAACCGTTGTCATTTTTTCGGCATCTTCATCGGGAATCTCCACGTTAAATTCCTCTTCCAGAGCCATGATCAGCTCAACGGTATCAAGAGAATCCGCCCCCAAATCATCGATGAAAGATGCCTGGGGCGTGACTTCCTCCACCTTGACCCCTAATTGTTCTGCAATAATGGACTTGATTTTGTCTTCTACGGCCATTGAACGAGCCTCCTTTTCCCTTACTTTCCGATGTGATCAAATAGAAAAGATTAGATCCCCATCCCTCCATCCACAAGGATCGTTTGCCCAGTGATATAATCCGCATCCTTTGAGGCCAGAAACAAGCACACCCCCGCCACATCTTGGGGAGTTCCCAGTCTTCTTAAGGGGATATTTTTCAAGATTTCTTCGCGGGTCTTTTCGGGTAATTGCGCTGTCATATCCGTTTGGATATAGCCGGGTGCGATGACATTCACGGTGATTCCGCGCGAGGCGACTTCGCGGGCAATCGACTTTGAGAAACCGATGATACCGGCTTTGCTTGCGGCATAATTGGCCTGTCCACTATTCCCGGTTACCCCTATGATGGAGGCCACACTGATGATTTTTCCAGCACTGGCTTTCAGCATAGGTTTCAAGACAACCTTGGTGCAATGAAAAACCCCTCTTAAATTGGTATTGATGACCTCATCCCAGTCGGCTTCACTCATTCTAAGAAGGAGATTGTCTCTCGTCACGCCAGCATTGTTAACTAATATATCAACCGTCTTATATTTGTCAAGAATTTTATTG
>CAZNDW010000124.1:0-3192 GCA_964571895.1 uncultured Planctomycetales bacterium | reverse complement strand
CGCGCAAGCAGGTCGTATGGATGGCTTTCCCGTCGTAAAAGACCCCTTATCCCGCTTCCGTTTCCCCACTGTATCAATCTAAGTTGCCAATCTCATGGAAGGGCAAATAAATGTTGCCTGTCTGAGCAGCATGGGGCTTCTTGCGAAGCGGGAGACCCACGAAATCGATCCGTTCTTATAAAGTGTCCCGCCAATGTCCCTTGGAAAATTGATTTATTGGGGCTCGTTCGCCTGCGTCAAAGAATAACTCGTGCTGCGCCCACCACCAGGGTCCTTGGCAAGAATGCCATGATTAACGAGGTCGAGGATGTCACGTAATGCCGTATCCTGCGAACATTTAGCAATCTTCGCCCATTTGGATGAGGTCAGCTTGCCTTCAATCCCGTCCAGCAGCTTGTTCAGCATCAGACGCTGGCGGTCGTTGAACGATGTGTCCGCATGCCTTTCCCAAAAACGGGCTTTATGCAGAACGCCGCCAAGCGTTTCTTCCGTGCCGTCAAAGGCACGGTCGAGACAACCGAGAAACCATTCCAGCCAGGACGTAATATCAAGGCCGCCTTTCTGCGTTTTCTCCAAGATGTCGTAATAGGTCTTTCGTTCGATCCGGATCTGCGCCGACATGCTGTAAAAGCGCTGCGGGCTCTGTTCGGAACGGGCCAGCGCCATATCAGCAATCGCGCGCGCAATGCGCCCGTTTCCATCCTCGAAGGGATGAATGGTGACAAACCACAAATGAGCAAGCCCGGCCCGCAGGACAGGATCTGTATCATCCGTACCATTGAACCATTTCAGAAACAGTGTCATCTCTTTCTTAAGGCGCTTTGCTGCCGGTGCTTCAAAATGCACACGCTCCCGTCCGAGCGCGCCGGAAACGACCTGCATCGGTCCCTTGGCATCATCGCGCCACCGGCCAACAGCGATCTTCCTAATACCGCTGTAGCCCGTCGGGAAAAGCGAGGCATGCCAGCCGGCCAATCGTTCGGCGGTCAGCGGCGCACTGTATTTCTGCGTGGCGTCCAGCATCATTTCGACGACGCCCTCGACGTTGCGGTCGGCAGGTGCCAACCCGCCAATATCCATACCCAACCGTCGTGCAATAGAAGAGCGCACCTGATCGCGATCCAGAATCTCGCCTTCGATTTCGGAAGATTTAATAACATCCAGAGTCAGGGTCCGCAGGTTTGCTTCCGCCCGCAAGGGGAAGCCCAGTGTCTCCATGCGGCCGATCAGGCGCCCCTGCCGGTGGCGCAACGCCGCCAGCGGGCTGGCCAGCTTTTCCTGGGCCCACTCGAAAGCCGGCCAGTCCGGCAATTCATGGATATAACGACTCATTCACCGCACCTCATGCGGAGAATATAACATATAATCACCGCATGTTTCAAGCATATTCACCGCACATCATACGGAGAATATAGGCGCTATTCACCGCAGCATGCCGGGGGAATTTCCGCGGACAGTATACTGAATTGAGAGATAGAATATGGCTCCTAGCTAGCTAGGACCTGATCTCGGGACCCCGCGGTGTCTTAGCGCGATCTCGGCCTTCCCAGGAAGTAGCCGCGTGCCGCCTTTTTGAGAGCCCTTTATTTTCGAGTCTCCGCTCCAACTCATTGCCAACACTTTCACCTTTTCGCTATTGCGAAAATGAGAAAATGTCCAGCCAAGTCCCGACCGCGAGCCACTTCAATCGGGGAAGTCGCTTGACGGTTTCAGAATAAGGCTATATGTTAACATTACGACAAACCTTTGGGTAAGAGGAGGGCCTTATGGCTCTGGAGCAAGAAGCCACGCCTATGCGGATTATCGGCCTCGATGAGGCTCGGAAAAATCTGTCCAAGATAGTTCAGGAGGCCACAATCGGGAAGACCCGTTATCTGCTTGGCACGAGAGGGAAGCCCAAGGCAGTTCTGCTCGGCGTTGAGGACTACCTGCGCAATGTGCTTAAGCGAGATCGGCTGAGCGTCATTGCGGAGATCCAGCTTGAGGCGAAGGCCAAGGGGTTGGATAAGCTGACCATGCGAGAGATCGATAAGGAGGTTCGTACGGTTCGAAGGGAGAGGTCGCGGCGATCCGCATGATCAAGGCCGTCTATGACACCAATGTTATTGTCGCTGCTCTTCTCAATCCTGATGGATTGCCAGCTCTCCTTCTGGACCTCGTCACACAGAACCGAATACAGCTTTTCCTTTCTAGCTTTCTACTGAGTGAATACAAGGCCGTTCTCCAACGGCCCAAATTTGGATTCCCGCTTGCCAAAGTCAAGAATGTGGTCCGAACTATCCGTTCTCATGCCGTCATTGTTAATCCCCGAGAGAATCTTCAGGTTCTGACCGACCCGTCTGATAACCACATTCTGAGTTGTGCTGTGGAGGCCGGCGCGAATTATTTGGTTACCGGCAACACGCGTCATTTTCGCTTCTCTGTTTTCCGGGGAGTTGGCATTGTCTCCCCGCGCCGGTTCTGGGAAATTTACCAATTGTCGCTGCAAGAGACGAAAGACTGAACCAGATAGGCGCTCTGCTGAGGGATCCTTCGCGGGGGACAGTATATTGCAATTGGGGGATAGAGTATGGCTGCCAAGAGCAAATTCGTGACGCCAGAGTGTCTTAGCCCGATCTCGGCTTTCCCAGGAAGTAGCCGCGTGCCATAGGGATGAGGAAAAAGTGCCTGGACCGCAGACCACTTGAATCAGGGACGAAGGCCTTTGGGGCTGAAATAGTGCACGCCCTTTCTAAAGATCCCTGAAGCCATTTTATTCTTGATGGTCTTGGGGCTTACCTTCAAGCGAGTGGCCACCTCGTTAATCGTCAGATATTCTTCCGAGCTCATGGATGGAAATTATTGAACCGAAAATCTCCTTGTCAAGGCTGATAGATTAGGTGGAGGAAGAAAGGCGGATCTGGGTTTATCCGGCCTTGTTTATAAGAGAGGGGGAAGAATATTCACGATCCGGTTTTGATGGTGTGTCTGCTATTCGTGCGTCGAGGACGCACGTTTTGTATTTGAAATATAAATAAAGGTTGAACTTTTACTTTTTATAAGTAGAATGTGCATTGGAGATGCACGGAATGCGTAAAAACCATAAAAAGAGTCTTAAGACCCTCGGCCCCCTGGCCGCCCTTCTCGTAACCACTCTTCACGAGCGGAGCGAATCTCTGTTCGGCATCAGGGATGTGAAAAAAATCACTGGGT
>CAZNDW010000123.1:0-3197 GCA_964571895.1 uncultured Planctomycetales bacterium | reverse complement strand
AAGGATAAGGAGGCTACCATTGGCTTACGAGAGAAGACCAAATTCCAGGGGAAGACCTTTTAAACGATCCATGGAGTTCTCCCCTCCGGCCTGGGGGCGTATCCCTCGGTTTCAATTGCCTGCCGGAACAAAAATCGATTATAAGAATCTGGCCGTTTTGCAAAAATTCGTGACCGACCGGGGTAAAATCGTTTCTCGGCGGCTCAGCGGCCTTTCCTCGAGGAGGCAAAGAGAGCTGGCCGCCGCGATCAAAAGAGCAAAATTTTTGGGCCTGTTGACGGTCGGGATACGGAAGAAATGAGGGAGAAAAAGAATGGAAGTCATTTTGTGTAAAGACCTCGAGCGCTTAGGCTCGGTGGGGGATGTGGTGAAGGTTAAAGATGGCTTTGCCCGCAATTTTCTTTTTCCTCAGAAGATGGCTTATCCGGCAACGCCCTCCAATATCCAGCGGATTGAAAGAGAAAAGGCCCGACGACAGGCCCTCGAGGCCCAAAAGCAAAAAGAAGCGGAAATCTTGGCCGAACGATTGCACAAGGTCTCGTGCACCGTGAGTGTGGAGGTCAACGACCTCGATAAGCTGTACGGTTCGGTCACGGAATCGGATATCGCCAAGGCCTTGGAGCTGGAGGGCCTGGCGATCGATAAGAAATCCATCGTCCTGGAAAAACATATTGACGAATTAGGAATTTATGAGATTGGCGTTAAACTCCATCCTCAGGTAACAGCCAAAATCAAAGTATGGGTCACCAAGAAGTAAAAATCCCTCCCCAAAATCCAGAGGCCGAGCAATCTGTTCTGGGGGCTATGCTGATCGATGAAAATGCGATCGGCACTGCCATTGAGATTCTCCATGATTCGTGCTTTTATGATGAGTCTCATCGCCGGATCTACGCCTCTATGCTCGATCTGTTCAACCAACAGAAAAATGTCGATCTGATCACCCTCTCCGACCACCTCAAGAGTCAGGGGAAATTGGAGGAGATCGGGGGGGTTGCTTATCTCACGCGGCTGGTGGATTTCGTCCCCACCGCGGCCAATGTGGAACACTACGCCAATATCGTCAAAGAAAAGAGCATTCAGCGAAAGCTGATCCAAAACGCCACCGAGATTGTGAGCTTGAGCTTTGAGCCGGGGGTCAATGTGGATGAATTGGTCGACTCCGCCGAGCGGCTGATCTTTGAAATCGCCACCGCCCGGGAAAGACAGAAATCGATTCACATTAAAGAGATCATCAAGCAGGCGATCGAGGTCATCGACCGACTGTACCAGCGCAAGGAATACGTCACCGGGATCCCCACGGGGTTTTATGAGCTGGATCGCATGACCTCGGGGCTGCAAAAATCGGATCTGATCATTGTGGCGGGCCGACCGTCGATGGGCAAAAGCGCCCTGGTGGCGACAATCGCCGAGTATGCGGCGGTGGAGAGGAAAATCCCTCTGGCCTACTTCAGCCTGGAGATGTCCAAAGAGCAGCTGGTCCAGAGGGTGCTGTGCTCTCATGCCCGCGTGGATGCCCATAAGGTGCGATCGGGCTTTTTGTCTCCCTCGGACTGGCCCATCTTGACCGCCGCTGCGGGAAAATTATCTTCCGCCCCGATTTTTATCGATGACACACCCGCCATCTCCATTCTGGAGCTGCGGGCCAAGGCCCGGCGGCTTAAGTCCGCCCAGGATGTTGAGCTCATGATTGTCGATTACCTGCAGCTCATGCGCGGACCGAGCCGGATCGAAAGCCGGCAGCAGGAGATTTCCGAGATTTCGCGTTCGCTGAAAGCGCTGGCCAGAGAATTGAATATCCCCGTCATTGCGATCAGCCAGCTTTCCCGTGCCGTGGAAAGCCGTCAGGATCACCGGCCGCAGCTCTCGGATTTGAGGGAATCGGGGGCCATCGAGCAGGATGCGGATCTGGTGGTTCTTTTGATGCGGGAGGAATACTATATGCCCACGGAGGAAAATAAGGGCTTGGCCGATGTGATCGTTGCCAAGCAGCGTAACGGCCCCGTGGGGATGATGAAGCTCGTTTTCAGGAAAGAATATGTGCGGTTCGAAAATCTCGCACGTGCCGATTGACAGCGCAGGGGAATGTTTTTATAATGCCTCGTGACATAAAATATTCCTGGGTCACTCGGCATAATACCGAGCGGCCGTCGCTTAATTTCATGCTGCGAGGTCATAATCAGACCATGCAAAAAATTTTATTGTGCGTCGGTTTAACGGCTGGTTTTCTCTTGCCGACGATGAAAGCCTGGGCACAAGAGGGGGCCGAAAAATCTTCTCAGCAAGAAGTCATTTCGACTCAAGAGGCCTCTCCAAGAATCGTTAAAGCCATCGAAGTGGAAGGCAACAAAACGATCAGCATGGCTACGATTCTTTCCAAAATTAAAATCCGGGTAGGCCAGGAATATCTGCAAAACATCGTCAGCGATGATATCAAAAGGCTCTATAACACCGGTTACTTTTCGGATGTGAGGGTTGACCGCAAAGAGTATCAGGGAGGGTTTAAAGTTGTTTTTTATCTAACGGAAAAGCCTATTGTCGAGAAGATCACCTTTTCTAAGATCCGTCATTTCCATCCCCGCGCCATCGAGAATAAAATAAAAACCAAGAAGGGAAGATTTCTCGACCCAAAAACCTTGAAGGACGACATCAAAACGATCGAAGAGCTGTATGCCAAAAAGGGGTTAACCTCCGCCACCGTGGCTGTGAAGACCTCCCTCGATGAGGCGACCAACAAGGCCAGTTTGAATTTTGTCATTGAGGAAGGCCGTCGTACCCAGATCGGAAAATTGAATATTACGGGAAATCGCTCTTTTCCGGACAAAAGGATCCTCAAAGCGATCAAGACGCGCCCCCATGGTCTTTTTAGATCCGGTTATCTTAAAGAAGAGATCCTCAAAGAGGACATGGATCGCATCCAGGCCTTTTACAGCCAAAATGGCTTTATCGACGCCAAGGCCAGCTACGCTTTAGAGGAGCTGAGGAAAGGCCGATTGATTTTGAATATCCAAATCGAAGAAGGCCAGCGGTATTACGTCGGAGACATTGCCGTTGCCGGCAATAATGTCTTGACGACACCCGAGATCTTGGCGGCGATGAAGACGACGACCGTAGGCCGTCCCTTCAGCCGCGAGAAATTAGAGGAGGATATCTCCAGCATCCGCACCTTGTATTTTGACAAGGGTTATATCTTTGCCGAG
>CAZNDW010000122.1:1989-3275 GCA_964571895.1 uncultured Planctomycetales bacterium | reverse complement strand
AGGCGCATAGGGTTTTTAACTGGCTTTAAACGTCTTAATGGTTAAACCGGGCAAAAATTTGTAGTCCGCATCATTCCCCGTTAATAGCTCAAGGCCGTATACATCTGTTGTTGCTGCAATCAACGCATCCGCCATCCTCAATTGATGGCTTAGAAAGAATTCTTCCATCCAATACATCGCTTTCGTCGTGATTTCATGATCAAGAAGGATTTGTCGAATATCTCTATTTTTTAGAAATGACTTCCAGGCATTCAGCTCCATTCTGTTGCGTATCCCCTGCAATATCTCCATATAGGTCACCGCACTGATTGAGAACTGACCCAATCCCCCTAAAACGGCAGAGGCTTTTTTATTCCCTTTCAGATACCAAATCAGCACATCGGTATCAACGAGCATATCGACTCTTCCTTAAATTTCCTATATAGCCCCTGACCGAACGAACCTCTTTGTTATCTTTCCAGACGCCAAAGAGGGGATCTTGTCCCCTTTGTTCCTTGCTTTTAGCAAGGGGAACGATCTTAGCGCACGGTCTACCCCGATTTGTGATGAGAACGGCGTCCCCCCGGTTGACCGCACTGATGATCTGCTTTGTGGCCGACCTCAACTCTCGTATGCTGGTGATCATCGACAATCCTCCCCTCTCTTAGTGTACTCTTATAAGTGTACACTAATAACGCCCCCCTGTCAATGGAATCTTTCCCTCCTCTCGGTCAACACCCCCTGATTCCGGGGTTAGAGGAAAAACCGATGCTGTTCCCTTTTGCATTGCCTTCATTCGTCCGAACATGACTCACCGCTATATATGATATTCCCACAGTCATCGACACAATCAGACTCACAGGGGGGGTGACATCCAGAACGAGGTCCTTGAATGACAGTTCCACAGTCATCGATACAAAAAGAATCACAGGGGGCGACACATCCGGGGACACACGGACACGCCGGGCCGATCTTCTGGCAGGAGGTACCACAATTATCGGTACCCGTTGTCGTCTGACCGCAGGCCGGCTCAGCAGCGCTGCAGCTCCCATCGGAGACGCAGGGACACGGCGCACCAGTTTTGCTACAAGCCGTCCCACAGTTATCCGTGCCAAAGGTCGTCTGACCGCAGACCGGCTCAGCAGCGCTGCAACTGCCGTCAGAGACACAGGGACAGGGTGAGCCGGTCTTGGAGCAACTCGTCCCGCAGTTATCGGTACCCGTTGTCGTCTGGCCACAGGCCGGCTCCAGTGCGCTGCAGCTCCCATCGGAGACGCAGGGACACGGCGCACCAGTTTTGCTACAAG
>CAZNDW010000122.1:0-1889 GCA_964571895.1 uncultured Planctomycetales bacterium | reverse complement strand
TCCCACAGTTATCCGTGCCAAAGGTCGTCTGACCGCAGACCGGCTCAGCAGCGCTACAACTCCCATCGGAGACGCAGCCCCCGCCGCATGCCGGCCCGCAGGTCACGGTCGCACATCCATCAAAGAGCGTGCCGCAAGTCTTCCCTTCCGCCGCGCAGCTCGTCGTTGGCACACACCCGTCCGGGGGCGGTGGACACGGACAATCCTCCGGACATGTTGAACAGTCCTCACTGCCATTGCATGACCCATCTGGACAAACCGCTGGGCACTCCGGGCCGGGAATTGTACACGAACTCCCGCAGCTATCAACGCCCGCATTCAACTGACCACATAAAACCTCGCCCGTTGGAATGCACTCGCCGGTTGGAACGCAAGCGCCCCCGCTGCCATCGTCACAGGGTGGCCGGCAAGAGGCAATGCTCGCCTTGATGCAGTCGACCTTGTCCTTGGCGCAATTGAAAGCCCCGGCGCAGTTTTTGTCAAACCACGTCTGGAAATATTTCGAGTCGAACATGCATTCGATGGTCTTCTTGGGGTCATACTGCTGGCGGAAACCGTAGCTTTCCCCCACGCTCTGCCACTTGCCGCCTATGCCGCGAAAAATGTATTTTTGAAAAACGATAAAAGACCCGAGCACAATCAGAATCAACATGACGTATTCCAGCGTCGCGGCGGCGTGATCTTTTAAAAAGGATCTTTGTAATCTGCTCTTGCTAAGGACGGTTACTTTCTTCATCATGCCATTTGTCTTCCTTTTAGGGACACGTTGAAACACATGTCATGAGGCCGCCGCATCCGTCGTCCGTAAGGCCGCAGTCGCCAGGCTGACAAAACCTTCTTGTGGTGCAGCAGTCTCCGCAGTCCATCATGCCGCCGCACCCATCCGGCGTGGGACCGCAGTCTCCCGGCTCGCACGTGTTAAAAGCACAGGAAGGAATCATTTTGTTTTCGCCCATAATGCTTGCGGCGGCACGATTAAAAAAGGTGTAAGAGGCTTCGTGAGCTCTGGGGAGCAAAGACGTGATTCCAATGAGGGTGATAACCGCCGCCACTCCCAATAAGAGAAGATATTCAACGGCTGTCTGGGCGTTCCGGTCGGGGGGAGAGAATTTGCTCATCATCAAAAAATATAACACGCCCAAAAGGGCTTTTCAAACTTTTCTTAGGGATTTTTATAGATTTTTTAAGAAGGAAACGGTTTGGCGAGGATCCCGGGAGCCGTAAAAATAGCTGGCCGTGACCAAGATGTTGGCCCCGGCCTTGACGGCCACAGGGGCAGTGGCTTGGTTGATTCCCCCGTCAATGGAAATGTTTCCGGAGAAAACCTTTCGCAAGGCCTCGACCTTAGAAAGAACAGGGGACATGAATGTCTGCTTGGGAAAGCCGGGATTGACCGACATGATCAGCACCCCGTCTAAATCTTTTAACAGCCCCTTGAGGCACAGAGGAGTTCCTGGATTGATCGCCATAAAGGCCTTGCAGTTGGCTTGTTTGATCTTCGAGATATCTCGCCGAGCGGCCTCCCGGTCGATTGCGTCCACCTCTTTTGGGAATTGATCCCATCTCTGGCAAGAGGACCGTCGGACCCCGTAACATTCCGCATGAATGGAAATAATGTCCGCGCCCGCCTCAACAAAGGAATCGACATAAAAACCGGGGTTCTCAATCATCAGGTGCGCTTCGATGGGCAGCTTCGTCAAGGGACGGAGGGCCTGGACAATCACCGGCCCGATCGTGATATTGGGAACAAAATGGCCGTCCATGACATCCACATGGAGCATGTCGCAACCGGCCGTCTCGCTTCTTTTAATCTCTTCGGCCAGTTTCGAGAAATCTGCGCACAAGATGCTGGCGCTGACTTGAATGCTTCGAGCCATCAAACACGCTCC
>CAZNDW010000121.1:0-3286 GCA_964571895.1 uncultured Planctomycetales bacterium | reverse complement strand
GCGAGAGCAACTTTAGCTGTGTTAGCGCCTTTTTTCCGGAGAATCCTTCGGTAGAAATTCCCCAATCGTCCGGGAGCCTTTCCGTAACGCTGCGCCGCTTCCACCAAGACCCACCTCAACCACTTGGAGCCTTGCTTGGTGAGCCGGCCGTGATAACTGACTTTGCCGGACTGATGAGTCGAAGGACAAAGCCCGGCAAAGGAGACCAATTGCTTGGGTCCCGGAAAACGGTTAATCTCACCGATCTCGGCCAGAATCAAAAGGGCCGAATACTCACCGATCCCTCGCATGGGAAGCAGAAGATTAACCCGCGGATCGTCTATGGCCAGGGATCTGATTTTTTTCGTGGCGTTTTGAATCTCTTCTTGGAGGGTATGCAGAACCTCAAGATCCTGATCCACCAGCTCCCTGAAAGGCTCACGGAAAGGAGCTTCTCTAAGCCAGATTTGCCCCCTGCCTCCGAACAGATCCGAGAGGCCGTGTTCGATACCGAGTTTGGCCAAATAGGCATGGATTCGGTTTTTGACTTTGGTCTGAAGGCTCACCAGGAATGCCCGATGCCTCAAGACTTCTCTCAAATCCCGAACCTCTCGAGGGGGAATGTAAGCTTGAGGGACGAGATCGGCCAAGCCCAGTTGAGCCAGGATCCGTTTGTCGATCCGATCGGTTTTGATTCGAGCCGAAGCAATGGCCTTGGTTTTCAAGGGATGCGCCAGCTGGATCTCCTCAACCAGTCCTTCCCAACACTCATAGAGGTAGGACCAATTGCCGGTAGCTTCCATGACCAGACGGATCGGCCGTTCCAGGCCTTCGGCAAAGGCCCGGAACTCCTCCGCTCTATTGAAGAGTCTTTGTTCTTTCAAGAGCAGGCCGCTTTCAACGCTTCTCGCTTCACACCAAGATTGTCTGAGCCCTGTATCCATACCGATCACGGTGTTGACTTTAGTTGGAATCATAAACGGCACCTCCTTTGTTGGGGTGTATTATGACCGAACCCCGAAGGCGCAGCGATTTCATGCTATCACCACCTCCTTGGAAAGAATGCGCTCGGCCTCTTTTTTCAATCGAGCGCATTCTTTCATTTTTCCCTGGAAAATCTTGCCATTTTCAATGGCAAGGCAAGGAGGTGGTGGGATGATGCGTGCGGTTTTTTTCCGAGAACATGGCGGTGTGGAAAAATTCGAGTACGGCTATCTCCCGGAGCCTGCGCCGGGACCGGGCGAAGTCCTGGTTCGCGTCAAGGCGTGTGCCCTCAATCACCTTGACGTCTGGACCCGCCAGGGGATGCCGGGCGTTAAGGTCCCTCTCCCTCACATCTTGGGATGCGATATTGCGGGAGAGGTCGCGAAACTGGGCCACGGGGTGCGTGGAATCCGGATCGGGAAAAAAGTTGTCATAGCCCCAGGAATGAGTTGTGGACACTGCCCTTATTGCCGCGCCGGATGGGACAGCCTCTGTAGTGAGTATAAAATCATGGGTTTTCAAGTCGACGGCGGCTATGCGGAATTGGTGAAAGCGCCGGCCCGAAACCTCATCCCCATCTCAAAAAGCTGGACCTTTGAAGAATGGGCCGCGGTCCCCCTCGCCTTCCTCACCGCCTGGCACATGCTGGTGACACGGGCGGGTCTTAAGAAAGGGGAAACGGTTTTGATCCACGCCGCAGGAAGCGGGGTGGGGAGCGCCGCGATTCAAATTGCCAAATATCTAGGGGCCCGCGTCTTCACGACGGTGGGAAGCGATGAAAAGACGAAGCGCGCCAAGGCGCTCGGCGCCGATGAGGTGATTAACTACGAAAAAAAAGATTTTTCACTTGAGGTAAAGCGCTTCAACCGCAACCGGGGCGTTGATGTGGTCTTTGAACATATTGGTCCGGAGACTTTCCAAAAAAGCCTGGCGTCGCTGGCCCGAAAAGGACGGATGGTCACCTGTGGGGTCACCAGCGGACCCACGGTCAGCCTTGACCTCCGGTTCCTCTTTGTACGCCAACTTTCTCTTTTCGGGTCTTATATGGGCGGGGTGAAAGAGCTCAAAACGGTTCTTCGCCTGGTCGAAAAGCGCAGGTTAAAACCGGTCGTCGACAAGGTATTTCCTCTCCGCGAAGCCCGGGAAGCGCACCTCCGGATGCTCGAACGGAAAAATTTTGGAAAGATCGTCCTCGTTCCCTAGCCCCTTCCCTTCCCGCCGTTCCTTTCGCCTCTCAGGCATCCGCTTGATGTGCCAGGCTTCTCTCGCCTTCTCCGGAATGGTCCTGGGGGTAAAACTGGCAACGGCTTCGCTCCCCTCCCTTGAAGTGGTGTTCTTCCGGAGTTTTCTCGGAACTCTCATGATTGCCCTTCTCATGATTCAAAAAAAGGTTTCGTTTGTGGGGAAACCCGAGAACCGAAGACTTCTCCTCCTTCGCGGGCTTTCGGGCTTCTTGGCCCTCACCCTCCATTTTTATACGATTGCCCGTCTCCCCTTGGGAACGGCGGTCCTTTTAAATTACACAGCGATCATCTTTGTCGCCGTCCTGGCGATTGCCTTTTTAGGGGAAAAGCCGGGTGGGGTTTTGATTTCGATGACCCTCCTCTCCTTTGCCGGTGTCTATCTCTTGGTCGAACCCGAAACAACAGTAGGGCTTGGACAAAGTTTTGTCGTCTTCCTTGGAATCCTCTCGGCGATCTTCGCTGCGGTGGCGGTCCTCTCCATCCGAAAAATCGGGCACCGGGAATCTCCTTTGACCGTGATTTTTTACTTCACAGCCCTTTCCACGCTCGGTTCCCTTTTTTATCTTCCGTTTGGATTCCGCTGGCCCCAAGGAATCGAGTGGCTGGCCCTCGGAGCCGTTGCAGTGGGATCTTTTTATGGACAGCTTTGGATGACGATCGCCTACCGGCGGGCGCCGGCGTCCCTGGTGGCTCCCTTTGCCTACCTGACGCCTTTGCTTTCCTTTCTCTACGGACTCCTCTTCTGGAAGGAGACCTTGGGAGTGCTCAACGGGTTCGGGGTTTTCCTCGTGATCCTCGGTGGGATTTTGATCTCGGTCGCCGAGGAAAGGCGGGGAAGAAAAGTTTCTTTGACGAGCCCCTAAAGGTTCAGGAGCATTTACAGAGTTTCTGGTCGAGAGAGTATTTTCCTCCGCCGGTAAGAAGAAGGGCGAGCGAGATGGCAATCAAAGCCAGATTATATTCAAACCCGTGCCCTTTGCCTGCCTCGCAAAACCAATTGAGAAAAAATCCGTTCGCGAGGTGCACCTGAAGCAGGGCCACGACCATCGTGATCCCAATCCCCAAGGCGGCAAGCCGTG
>CAZNDW010000120.1:0-3295 GCA_964571895.1 uncultured Planctomycetales bacterium | reverse complement strand
TCTTCTAATTTCACAATGGAATAACCCTCCGGGCTTTTAAAGACGCTGCTCAAATCCCCTACATCCAGGGTGGCGACCGCTTTGGCAAGGGCGGGAGGCAATTCTTTCAAGGGCCCCAAGTCTCCTCCTTGAGGAGCGCTCTTGGCTTTAGAACGCGCCTTCGCCGTTTCCCCGAAATCCGCGCCCTTCAAAAGCTCGATCAAAATGTCTTTGGCCTCCTGCTGGGCGGGGACCACGATTTCTCTGATGCGCCACTGGGCCGCTTCCACAAAAACCTCTTTATTCTGGTTGTAATAGTCCTCGGCTTCTTTTTCGGTTGCGCTGATATTCTCGATGAGCTTGCTCGCTACCTCTCGCACCAAAAGGGCGCTGCGGAATTCCTCAACAGCATCCTCAATTTCCTTTTTGTTGGCCAAACCCCGCTCTTTCGCATCGATGGCCAGGAGCTCCTGGCGGACGATCTCATCCAAAACGAGTCTTTTCGACTCCGGATTTTGGGTGTCGAAATCCGGAACAGCGGCTTTTACATTGTTCAATCTTTGTTTAAAATCCTCCGCCGTCAGGGTCCAATCGCCCACCTGAGCCAAGACACCCGGGGCCAAGGGGGCGCCGGGGGCTTGCGGGCCGGGGAATGCTTTCTGGGTGGTGACTGCCAAGAGGGACTTCTTTTTAGCGGCCAATTCCTGGTAATGCTGCCAGAGGAAAAGAAACGCCCCGAGAGCAGCAATGACCACAACCGACAGAACCGCCATCTTGCCGATTGCGATTTTTCCTTTGACTCTTACGTTAGGATCCGGGGTATCAGGGAAGGTCATAGAATAATATCTCCTGTTATATTTTTAACATTTTTAACAACAAACCCAAAAATATGTATAAGTATATCGTCCTTATTTTTAAAAAACAAGTCTTTTCTTTACAATAATAATATTATATTTCTAAAATATTCCTCAATATTCCTCTCACGGCCTCCCTCTCCTCCTCCAGCTCCTTTAACGTTATGGTGATTTTCTCTTTGGAAAAATCATTGTGGGAAAGCCCCTGGACAATCTCCCGCCTCTTGCCATCCGAACGAACCGGAAAGCCGAACATCAGCCCTTGCGGGACCCCATAGCTCCCATCCGAGGAAACCGCAACCGAAAAAAATTCCCCGGCGGGCGTGGGGACCCTCAGGCCTCTCACAGTATCCACAACCGCATTGGCGGCCGAGGCCGCGGAAGAAAGCCCCCGCGCCTGAATCACCGCGGCGCCCCTTTTTTGGACTGTTTCAATAAAGGCCGTCTTCAGCCACTGCTCGTCGGCAATAACCTCCAAAGCCGGTCTCCCTTGAATGGTGGCGTGGTAAAAGTCCGGATACTGGGTTGTGGAATGATTGCCCCAGATCGCGAGATTTTTTACCGCGGTCGCCGGGACATCCGCCTTGCGGGCCAGCTGATGCACGGCCCGATTTTGATCCAGCATGGTCATGGCAAAAAAATTTTCCGGCGGGAGGCTTTTGGCAAATGTCTTGGCAATGTACGCGTTCGTATTGCAGGGATTCCCGACAACCAGAATCCGGCAATCTTTCTTGGCCTGACGGTCTAAGGCCCGGCCCTGTTCCATAAAAATGCCGCCGTTAATTTTGAGCAATTCCTTTCGTTCCATTCCGGCTTTCCGGGGGACACTCCCGATCAAGAGGGCCCAATCCACATCTTTAAAGGCGATCTGGGGATCCGCTGTGGTCGTAACCGACCTTAATAAAGGAAAGGCGCAGTCTTCCAGCTCCCTGACAACGCCCTCAAGGACGGTCAAGGCCGCTTCCAATTCGAGGAGCGTCAATTCCAATTCGGTTTCCCGTCCGAACATCTCCCCGGATGCCAAGCGAAAGAGCAGGGCATAACCGATCTGACCTGCGGCGCCGGTGACGGCGACTTTCACTCGATTAACCATATGGCCCTTTTTTGCTTGAGCTCCGAAAGGCTTAATTGCGCAAAGATCACTTCTTCTTTATCCGCGGAGGCCTTTGCCAAAACCCTTCCCCAGGGATCGATAATCATGCTGTGGCCGAAAGAGGGCAGGCCCCGTGCATCCTTGCCCGTTTGATTAGGCGCCAGAACATAGCAAAGGTTTTCGATGGCCCTCGCCTTCAAGAGCGTTTCAAAGTGGGACTCTCCGGTTGCTTTTGTAAAGGCGGAAGGCACACACAACAGATGGCCGCCCTCTCTCGCGTAGCGTCGATAAAGCTCCGGAAACCTCAAGTCGTAGCAGATGGACAGCCCGAGGCGAAATTGCCCGATACGGCTCATCACGAATTCTTCTCCGGCCCGAAAAATTTCCGCTTCCTTGATGAGGCGATTTTGGATCACCGCCTGGAAAAGGTGCATCTTTCTGTAGACGGCCTTAATCTCTCCCTTAGGATCGATGAGGACTGAGGTGTTGTACATCTTATCCGAGCCGGGGATCTTTTCGTAAATCGAGCCGCACAAAATGAACACTCGCCGAAGCTTCGCCAGGGCCATAAAAGGAAGGATCGACTCTCCGGGGATCTTCTCGGCGATCCGCTGCCTTTGGTCTTTGGTCTGGAGGCGTCCCCGGAAATTAAAAACCTCGGGGAGGGCAATGAAATCGGCTTCTTTATTAATGGCCTCGTTGACAAAATGGACGGCCTTCTGGATGTTCTGTGTTTTCTGATCGGAGCTATTAAGCTGAATGACGCCGGTCTTCACGGATGCGATTTCTTTCTCAAGGATTCGCCGTATTCCTTGTGGCATTTTGTGTAAAAATCTCTGTTTTTAAGGCCGGTGCGCCATTCGACGAGCTTCGGATACGCGCTGAGATCAATGGCCGCGACCTCGGCGGGATCCAGCAGGGCCAAAAGATTAATGTCCGCGAGGGTCAGCTCATCCGCTGCCAGATACTTCGTTTTACGAAGCTGCTCTTCGACGACCGGCAGGAACCGGTCCAAAAATCCCAGGCCTTCTTTTAAGGAGTTTTCATCCACGGGAATCCCGCGCAAAGGCGCGAAGATCCGGTTGTAGAGCACCTTGCTTAAGGCCGCACCCACGTGTATGCTGCCGAAATCGATCCACTGATCCACCGCGGCTCGTTGGGTTAAGGGCTTCGGATAAAGCGGGGAATTGTGTTTATCCGTAAGGTAACGGATGATGGCGTTGCTTTCAAAAAGAACGAATCCGTCGTCATCGATCACGGGGATTTTTCCAGCGGGATGGAGCTTCAGGAATTCCGGCTTGCGGTTCTCGCCGGAGCGCAAGTCCACTTTTTGATATTCGTATTTTAAGCCCAGGGCGTTGGCCGCGAA
>CAZNDW010000119.1:0-3340 GCA_964571895.1 uncultured Planctomycetales bacterium | reverse complement strand
CTCATCACCTGCGGCCCAACGTGGGTTCCGATTGACGGGGTGAGGGTGATCACGAATCGTTCCAGCGGCGAACTGGGGCACACGATTGCCAAAGATCTCGAAGAAGAAGGATCGAAGATCACTTTGCTCCAAGGGCCGGTGACTCATGTCTGGCAGCCCGGGTCGATTAAGGTCATCCGATTCCAAGCCTATGAGGAGCTTGCGAACCTCATTCACCGAGAGCTTAAGAAAAGATATGATATCATCATTCATCTGGCGGCTGTATCCGATTATGAGTTGAAGACCCCTTTCCGGTCAAAATTAAATTCACAGGCACAAGTGACGCTGCGGCTTAGCCCAACGAAAAAAATCATTCAAGAAATTAAAAGACGGGATCCCGGGGCATTTCTGGTTGGGTTTAAATTGGAAACGAATTTCACTCAAAAGACCTCTAAAAAGAAAGCCGGTGAGCTCATCCGGAAGGCGGGCTGTGATCTGGTCGTGGTGAATGGTGTGAGGGGAAAAAGTTATCAGGCTTACATTTTCGATCGGATGAATCGCCTGCTGGCACAGGCGCGAAGCCGGCAGCAGCTTTCAAAGAGTTTGATCAGAGTCTTAAAGGCCAAAATATGAAATACATTGTCCTCGTCCCTGATGGCATGGCCGATTATCCGGTGGAGGTCCTGGGACAGAAAACCCCTTTGGAGGTCGCCCGCACGGCCCATATGGATTATCTGGCGCAGCATGGTCTGACGGGTTTGGTTAAGACCATCCCGGATGAGATGTCGCCCGGCTCGGATGTGGCGAATCTCGCCATCATGGGGTATGATCCCCACAAGCATTTTTCAGGACGGGCGCCTTTGGAGGCGGCCAACCTGGGGATTATGCTTAAAGACGATGAGGTCGCCTTCCGCTGCAATCTCGTGACCGTTGAGAATGATCAAATGGCGGACTACAGCGCCGGACACATCAAAAGCAAAGAGGCGGCCGTCTTAATTGAGGCGCTCAATGAGAAACTCCAATCTCCTTCCCGGAAATTTTATGCTGGAAAAAGTTATCGGCATCTTGTGGTCATAAAATCCCGGGAGGTTGAGGGGTTTTTGAAAACCCGCTGTACGGCCCCTCACGATATTTCGGGACAGAAGATCAAGCCCCATTGGCCGCAAGGCCCGTTCGCGCAAGAATTGATAGAGCTCATGGAGAAATCCAAAGAAATTTTAGCGAATCATCCGATCAATCAAGTGCGGATTGACTTGAAAGAAAATCCCGCTAATATGATCTGGATGTGGGGTCAAGGCAGGCGTCCGGAGCTTTCGGCCTTCAAAGACAAATTTGGGCTGGAAGGATCCATCATCTCCGCGGTGGATCTCATCAACGGCATCGGACGGCTCATTGGCTTGGAGGTCGTTAAGGTCCCCAAGGCGACCGGTTATTATGACACCAATTATCTGGGAAAGGCCCAATATGCGTTAAGATCGCTTAAAAAGAGAGATTTTGTCTTTATCCATGTGGAGGCAACCGATGAGGCCGGGCATAACGGCGATGTCAAGATGAAGATCGCCTGCATCGAACGCATTGACAAAGAGATCGTCGGGACTATTTTGGAGTATTATAAAGATCATCAGGACCTGCGGTTTTTGGTTTTGCCGGATCACGCGACCCCCGTTGAGAAGCGAAGCCACGTCCGCGATCCGGTGGGATTTGTCATGTTTGGAAAAGGAATTGGCTCGAACGGGGCTGCCGAGTACAACGAACGGGTTGCCCAAGAAAAGGGGCTGAAATTTCAAAGCGGGGAGGAGCTTTTGAGGTATTTTCTTGAAAGGGATGACCGGTGACGAAACAGATCATTGTCCAAAAATACGGCGGCTCCTCGGTAGCCAACATCGAGCGGATCAAGGCAGTGGCGAAACGCATTGTCTCTTATAAAAATCACTGCCAGGATGTGGTGGTCGTTGTTTCGGCCATGGCGGACACGACCGATGAATTGGAGGGGCTGGCTTTTCAACTCACGGGCAATCCTCCCGAACGCGAGATGGATATGCTGATCTCTACCGGAGAACAGATCTCGTGTGCGCTTTTGGCGATCGCGGTCAAAGAAGAAGGCTATGAGGCTATTTCTTTAACCGGTGGTCAGGTGGGGATCCGAACGGATCGCTCTTATACCAATGCCCGGATTGTTAAAATCGATGCCCGGCGGATTCGGAAGGCTCTTTTAAAAAACAAAATTGTGATTGTCGCTGGTTTTCAAGGGGTAACTCACAATGATGAAATCACAACGCTCGGCCGGGGAGGATCGGATTTAACGGCCGTGGCGCTGGCCAAGACCCTCAATGCCAAGGTTTGTGAGATCTACACCGATGTGGCCGGCATCTACACAGCGGATCCGCGCATTGTTCGAGAAGCCCGAAAGATTCCCAACATCACCTTTGATGAAATGTTGGAGATGGCCTCTCTGGGTGCCCAAGTGATGCAGGCGCGCGCAATTGAGGTCGCCAAAAGATTTAACATGCCCATTCATGTCCGATCGAGTTATTCCAAGGAGGAAGGAACGATGATCGTTAAAGAAGATGAGAAGATGGAAAGTGTCGTGGTGCGCGGCATCACCTGCAATACCAAGGAGGCGAAGATCACGGTTCGCAGCGTGCCGGATCGCCCGGGGGTCGCCGCGAAACTCTTTACGGAAATCTCCAAGGCCGGGATCAGCGTGGACACAATCGTGCAGAATGTCAGCCACACGCGCTTGACCGACATCTCTTTCACCGTGCAAAAATCGGCTTTAAAGAAGGCGCTTCAGACCGTGCAAAAAGTCGCTCGAAAAATCGGGGCCGGTGAGGTCGTCCATGATAAGAATATCGCCCGGGTCTCCATTGTCGGATCCGGCATGCGCTCTTACCCGGGGGTGGCGGCGCAGATGTTTCAGACCCTGGCGAAAAATAAAATCAATATTGAGATGATTTCGACCTCCGAGATCAGCATCTCCTGTATTATCAATCAAAAGATGTCTGATAAAGCGGTTGGGAGCCTGCATAAAGAATTTCGCTTAGAAAGGCATTAGTGCGCTGTTAAATTAGTTCTTAGTGATTCCCCTCCCTTGATGGGAGGGGCTAGGGGAGGGTGGTTCCAGACGGATTCACCCCCTCCTATCCTCCCCCATCAAAGGGGGAGGAACATTGAGAAATTAACTTAACAGCGTCCTAGCCACTCGGATGAAATTCAAGCAAGCTATCCTTAATCTTCAAGTCAGCTCAGCGTTGCCTTTCAGATTGGACAATAGTATTATTTAAAACTAAGAATGGACATTAGAGAATATTCAGAATCTCCAAATTTAAATAGTAAAAAAAATTTTTTGAGTACTGATAGT
>CAZNDW010000118.1:0-3346 GCA_964571895.1 uncultured Planctomycetales bacterium | reverse complement strand
TTTATCTGAGAAATTATGGATTGACTCGGAATAAAACGGCACTCAGAATAATGCCCGAGCTGGACGGAGTGGAGACCGTGAAGATTGTGGAAGAACATTACCGCCGTCACGGAAAGTCCTGCGCCTACATGTTCATTACGGCGTATCCGGAGGATCACCGGGTGAAAGAGATTGAAAACTTCCACCGCGCCAGACTTATGCTCAAGCCCTTTGAAGTTGAGGATCTTCTGGGATTAGTTCAGCTCGAACTCCAGGCTCGTCCCACTCTCCCGAGGAAAGAATTCGTCGGTGAATGATGAATGAAAGACCTTGCCGGAGATGAAGCACAATTGGTTTGATTGATTAGACGGTGAAAGCCTCATGTCGAGAAAAGTAAGAGGCCGCTCTTATTTATAAATCAGTTCTTAATGCGCGCCAAGGAAAGGGTCTCACTGCCAGCGGATGAAAGTTCCGCACGGGTAATTGCCAGAAAGCCCGTTAGCTGGCTCCGGTCATTTGTTGAGAGACAAATGGCTAAGCGGAGTGAATAAATCCACCTTGGGTGGAGAGCAATTCAGCAGTCCGTACCATAAAGGAAATCCTGCCGCGTCGTTACGTTTTCACCGAAAGGTGAGAGGAGGCCGAGCCGCGAGTAAGACGGCGAAGGCAATAATCTCAGCCTGAATCTGGATGGGCTGAGGCGAATCCTCCGGCGTAAGGGGAACGGAATGCTGAAAAGGTAGTGAGATCAACTTGGGAGATCCTCCCTGTCAAAGAATTTCTTGCTATAAGGTTAAGCGCCGAAAAGTGAGAAAGACAGGAGGAAGTCGGAGGGGGGCATAGTACCGAAGATGAAATGGACAACAGAACCATTTCGGAGGGAAGGCTCCCTGCTTCAACTGTGCACTCAAAGAGGAGGCGTGCTGAAGAATGCCCCAAAAGGCTAAAGACTTCCAAGAAAAGGTGTGCCACTTTCAGAGAGTGCTTTACCATGCAGCCAAAAGAAGTCCCAAGCGTCGGTTCCATGCACTGTATGACAAGATTCACCGCTCGGATATTTTAGAGCGTGCTTGGCATGAAGTGCGCCGGAATCGTGGCGCAAGTGGAGTAGACGGCCAGACTCTTGATTGGGTTGAGCAGGAGTATGGCGTAGAGAATTTCCTGCGGGAGCTTCAAAGGGAATTGAAAGAGGAAGATTACCGTCCTCTTCCTGTGAAGCGGGTGGAAATTCCCAAAGCAAAAGGAGGAACCCGGCCTCTCGGAATTCCCACCATCCGCGACCGCGTCGTCCAAGCGGCCTGCCGGATCGTGATCGAACCGATCTTCGAGGCGGACTTTCTTGATTCTTCTTTTGGATTTCGGCCAAAGCGAAGCGCACATCAAGCCCACTTTGCGATTATTGAAGCCATACATCGCAAAGGCCAAAATTGGGTGATCGACGGAGACATTGAGAAATACTTTGACTCTATCGAACACTGGAAGCTGATGTGGCTTCTGAGGCTTCGAATCAGTGATCGAAGGATTTTGAGACTGATTCGAGGATGGCTGAAAGCCGGAGTCATGAAGGAAGGACGGATTGAACCGACCTTGGAGGGAACGCCGCAAGGCGGGGTGATTTCTCCTTTGCTTTCTAACGTCTATCTTCACTTCTTCGACCGGGAATGGCAGAAGTACGCCCATCTCGGAACGTTGGTCAGGTACGCGGATGATTTTGTGATTCTGTTTAAGGTCTCGGTCAACGCCCAGAAAAGCCTTGAGATTGTACGGGGCATTTTGAAGCGCCTTGGCTTGAGACTTCATCCGGAAAAGACGCGGCTTGTGAATCTTTACTTGGGTAAAGACGGAATTGACTTCCTTGGATTTTATTTCAGGAAACATTCCGGGTTACCTGGAAAGGTGAAGCGGCACGTTGTTACTTGGCCCTCGAAGGACGCCATGAAGCGGATTCGCGGGAAGATTAAAGACCTGACGGATCTGCGGAGGACGAGTCCAATGAGTCTTGAGGCAGTCATCGAAAGACTTAACCCGGTGATTCGTGGCTGGGTTCATTATTTCCGGGTCGCCGCCAACAGTACCGTGAAGTTTGCGGCGCTTGATTGGTATGTTGCGAAAAGGCTCGGCAAAATTCGCCGGAAGAAACACCGAATCACGCGGCGAAGCTGGAGCTTTCGTGACTATCAGCGTCTCGGAGTCTTTCAAACCAAAGACCAAGTGGACTGGGATTTAATCTTGAAAGCTAATGGAACAGAGGTTGTCGGAAAGCCGGATGAGGGAAAACCTCATGTCCGGTTTGATGAGGGGGCGCTGGAAACGGGACTGAATTGATGTATTTTCAGTTACCGCGCCAGTGCTCCACTCTACTTTCCGCGTCACTTGCGCGCTAAAAAATTCGATTCTCAGAGAGAGAGAAAAACAAGCAAAAATAAGGTTCTGACCAACCCTACTGGGGCTTTTCAACGGACGGTTGAGCAAGACCGTAATGTTTAAGGGAAATTGAGCCGTTCAGGGTTTCGAGGACCCGTTACTTCCACTTTGACGGGGATGAGCCCGACACGGAGAGGAGCGATTTCTTGAAACGCGCCTCGCGTCAGGTCAATCACTCGACCCAACCTTTTGGCGGGCCCTCGGTCATTGACCCGACAGACCACGGTCTTTCCATTGGTAAGGTGGGTCACGCGGAGATGGGTGCCGAAAGGGAAGTCCCAAGAGGCACACGTCTTTTTTGAGTCGTCAAAGATCTCTCCATTGGCGGTGTTGCGGTTAATCCCCGGATCCGATTCGCTGTACCAAGAGGCGGTTCCAAAGGAAGTGTTTGGGTAGACAGGGGGTTCAGCCTGTGGGACTCCCTCTTTTGACAGGGTGAGAAGCATCACACAAACACCAAACAGGAATTTCTTTTCCACCTCGCCTCCCTTTCCGAAGGAAAGGGCGGTGCGAAGGGAAAGGGAAGGATCCGTCTCACGAGAATTCCCTGAATTCCCGGCAGCCGAGCTACCCCTGCCTGCCGGCAGGCAGGCCTAAGGGTCTCTAGCTTTGCGCCCCATCCTTACGGGTGGTTTGCCTTTTGATTAAAACCTAACACGTAGGTTTCAGTTTTGCAAAAGGGGTGCAACGCCAGCGAGGATTGGACAAGGAGAGAGTGACTTCAGTGGGCTGAGAAGGTTGGGTGACAACGAACATGGAAACTCTTGAAGGAGGGCGTTATTCAGGAAGGATGAAGTGGAACTCAGGATCCAGACGGGCCAGCTCCTTTGTGGCGAGCATCAGTTTTCTTTTAGCGGAGGGGCGTTTCGTTTTGAACCACTCTGGGCATACTTCATTGGAAGCCAAGAGTGTGGCGTTTCTTCCACAGTTCCTATGGATTCAT
>CAZNDW010000117.1:0-3353 GCA_964571895.1 uncultured Planctomycetales bacterium | reverse complement strand
AGGGGTCGCCCCCACGTCTTGCTGTCGCAAGACAGCAGTGGGGGCGACCCCTCAATTATTGGGTGGAGCGCTTAGGATCTTTCGTTTCACTCTTTAGTTTCAATACGGCGGGATTCAATTTCTCCGTTGGGAAAAATTTGCTGACGATTCTCTCATACGCTGCCTCATAGCATTTTGGTGAAAGCTGAGCCAAATACGGGCTAAAAAAAGATTTTCTCGCATGATTCTTCCAATACTCCACACCCGAGACCTGCAAGAAAACCAAGACAAGGCTTCCCGTTAAGGCGCCGCGGATAATGGATAAGAGAAGCCCACCCCACTGATCCACCAAAGACAAGGCCTCCACCTTGAAAACCAGCATCAATCCCTCCCGGATGAACTTAAAAATCAAAACAACCACGCCCCACAAAAATCCAAAGCAAAGAAAATCCGCTGTCCCATGAGAGATTCCTGAATGATTCTGAAGAATCTGACTTAATTTCGTATAGTAATGAAAGCTGATAAAGATCGCAAAGACGACCCCCCCCAGCTTAAACAATTCCATGATAAAACCATTCTTGATCCCCACATAAATAATGCGCACACTGACCAGCACAATCAAAATATCCACCCAATTGATCTTGGCCAACATTTGGCTTACGATTTCCATAAGGTCTCCTTTAAATTAAAGAAGTTTTACTCCGACCTCCGAAGGAGCGTCGGAGCGACCAAGAAGCCCCCGACTTCAGTCGGGGGAGCGTCACTTGAAGTGGCTGTTGCAAGTATAACACAGCCTTTTAAGAGGTGTCAAGAAAGCGCTTGCTTTATGCTTGCTTTATAAAATCCGAAAAATAATTATAACTTATTGATAATACTATTTTTATAATAATGGCTCTTTAGAAACCCCAAACTCATCTTGACAGCCCCCCTTTGCGGTGTTATGTTTCAACACATGACCCCTAACACGATCCCCAACGAAGAAAATATTCAGCCCCTTGAGGCCTCGCCAAACCAGGCCCCAGAGGAACAAAATCGGGCGTCTAAAGAATTATCGATCCTCTACAATATCAGCAACGCGATGCGCACCACCCTCGAGTTAAATCACATCTTGTACATTATCCTCACCGGTGTGACTTCGCATGCCGGCTTAGGGTTTAACCGGGCGGTCCTCTTTTTGTTGAACAAAAAAGAGCGTGCGCTGGAGGCCCAAATGGCCATTGGGCCGGATTCCGGAGAGCACGCGGATAAAATCTGGAAATATATTAAAGCCGTCAATCCTGCTCTGGAAGACCTGATCGCCACCGACAAGCTGTCCGCAGAAGCCATGCGTTCGTCCAAGATGTACCAATCGCTGCAGGGATTTAAAATCCCTCTCAATCCTAATGACCGGACCCTTTTGTCCACCGTTTACTATAATGGGGGACCCTTGCATGTTGAGCGGGAGATGATCTCCCAATACGCCCACGATCCGCTTTTAAAAGTCTTCCCCACCAAGGAATTGGTCATTATGCCTTTGAAAGCAAAAGATCACGTCAACGGCCTGATTATCGCCGATAACCTCTATACCCAAAAACCCATAACCGACGAAGATTTGAAGATCTTCACCATGCTGGCCAATCAAGCGGGCCTAGCGATTGAGAATTCCCGGCTTTATGAAATGGTTGTTCATAAAAGCCATACCGATTCCTTAACCGGCCTCTGGAATCATGGGTTCTTCCAGCATACCTTAAACTTAGAGATTCAAAAGGCCAAGGAAAATAAATACCCCTTAAGCTTACTCATCATGGATATTGATAACTTCAAGAAACTCAACGACGCCTACGGCCACCAAAATGGGGATGTGGTCCTGACGGAATTAGCATATATCCTCAAAGAGTCTGCTCGAGAAAACGATTCTATCTGCCGTTATGGGGGGGAAGAATTCTCGGTCATTCTGCCTCAGATGAGCAAAGATCAAGCCTCGGTGGTTGCCGAACGGATGCGGGAAAAAATCGCACACCATGATTTTTCGAAATTCCCGGATTTTTCCAATCTCTCGGTGACGGTGAGTCTGGGACTCGCCTCTTTTCCAGAAGACGCCGAGAATAAAGAAGACCTGATTGCCAAAGCGGATAAGGCCATGTATATCGCCAAATTCGGTGGGAAAAATCGAACCTACGTTTGCGGCCCCGAAGAGGCCTAAGGAAGTCACCCTGGGGGCCATCCCGCCTTTGGCGGGATGGCCCCTACGAAACCGCCGCCACCTCCACCTCTTGAGGTAAAGTTTTTCTTTCCTCGGCAAATTTAACAGAGACAATCTTGGAGATCCCCTTTTCCTGCATCGTGATCCCATACAGGATATCCGCATGGGTGAGGGTCTTTTTGTTATGGGTGATGACGATGAATTGGGTCGTCTTCGCAAAATCCTTTAAAAGGTAGCTGAAGCGGCCCACGTTCGACTCATCCAAAGCGGCATCTACCTCATCTAAGACGCAGAAGGGGCTGGGACGGACTTTTAAGACGGCGAAGATCAGGGCAATGGCCGTCAAAGTCTTTTCCCCGCCCGAGAGGAGCCCGATATTCTGCAGCCTCTTGCCCGGAGGCCGAACGGTAATTTCAATGCCTGATTCCAGTTCATTCTCCGGCTCCAGCAGAATCAACTGGGCCTCCCCGCCGCCAAAAAGCATCCGAAAATAACTACGAAACTCCTCGCTCACCTTGGCAAAGGTCTCCACAAACATCTCCCGGGCGGTGCGGTTGATTTTGGCTATGGTCTGATGCAGCGATTCCTTGGCGGTCAAAAGATCGCTTTGCTGCTTAGTCAAAAACTCGAACCGTTCTTTTAACTGATCAAACTCTTCGATCGCCACCAAATTGACGGCCCCGTACGATTCGCATCTTTTCTTCAAACGTTCGATTTCACCAGACAATTCTTGCTCACCGGCCTTAGGGGTTGGGGCCCCCACGTCTTGCTGTCGCAAGACAGCTGTGGGGGCCACGTCCGCAGGAGAACAATGATCAAAATCCACTTTATAAAGCTGCGATAACCGGTCCTTGACGGCCTTTTCGCCAAAGGAGATCTCCTGATTTTTCATCTCCTGCTGATGCAAAGCGTCTCTAAGCCCTTGGCATTTCTTTTCCAAAGACCCGATCTGGACATTAAGACCCTCCAACCGCCCAGAGCCGTCAGCCTTTTGTTTTTCGCAATCCTTCAGAAGGTCTTGGTGAGATCCTCTCTGGGATTTCAACAACTCGATCTGGTTGAGCATCTCCTGGATTGATTCTTGGATCTTCTGCCTTTGGGCGAGGTCTTGGTGGCTTTCCTCCTCGAGGCGCTGGATCTCCTGGAGATCCGCCTCCCAGGATTCGGCAAACAGCTTGAGGTTTTCGATTTG
>CAZNDW010000116.1:0-3413 GCA_964571895.1 uncultured Planctomycetales bacterium | reverse complement strand
AAATTCTTTTGATCGTTTGCGGATTCGTCCTGATCCTCTCCAAAACCGGATTTTTGCCGTAGAGTCTCATGGCTGGGGCGTTTGTTTCTCACCCCCCACACCCGTCCCTGGCCTGCCAGCCAGGGCAGGCAGGGTGTGGGGGTTCACTGAACTGCTTTCCATTCAAAAAGATTTGTCCAAATCCGACATATCTCACAAAAAATAACCTTCACCAGATGACACACATCCGGCGAAGGTTTCCTTTGAATATAAGCTATCACTTATCTTCTTTCGCTCTTTGGGCCTCCAGCCATATAAATAAATACTGAAGATCACTGGTAAATTTATAGCCTCCCCGGTCGGCATCTTTATCTTCCATCAAAACTCCCAGACTTTTCATCCTGCGCAAAAAATTGTCAAAAACATTGGCCTCCTCGGATTTAAGATTGGCCACGGCGTCTTTTCTTTTAAATTGAGATTCAAAAGGATTATTTGCCAGCTTTCGCAGTATGGACCGATATTTTTGGCTCCGGATAGCATCATAAACCTGCGGCTCTATATATTTCTGGCCAATCACATCCGCCGCCTTCAATACACCTTGAATGGCATCGTGATCATTAACAACATTATCCGCATCCACCTTAAAAACAGCATCGCCAATTTCATGAGCCAGAACGGGGTATCCACCGGAATATTTCCACAGAGTGTCTAATGCTTTATTTTCAATCTGGATGCCGACTTTAGAAAAAGATTGTTTGTAAAACGCACCTGTTTCTTCTCGCGAAAGTTTTTTTATTTCAATGGGATCGAATACCCGGGCCAATGACGGCTGGGACTGCAGTAATTGCGTTCTGCGTTCCGGCAGTCCAACAAGCACAAGAAGCAAAGGCAACGGCTGGTCCGATGTGGCGATTTCATCCACCAAACTTTTCAACCAGTTCGCGAATTCTGTGGAGCCGACAAGGCCGTTGAGATCATCTAGAATCAACATAATTCCTTTTTTATCCCGGCCCAATTGCTGAATTAAACGACGCAGGGAAGAAGCAAATTGATTAACCAGCTGATTTAATTCCTTCTCATCGGCATTAAACTCAATGCTCACCCCGAACAAACCGACTTCTTTGACGTGTTCTCCCAAAAACGATTTAATTTTCTGATGCCACGGCCGGTCTATGTTATCTTTTAATATCTTTTCAAAAATTCTTCGTACCATTTCCTGCATGGAACTGACCCCGCCCAAAAAGACATGAACCCCCAGAATATCTGATTCCTTTTCAGCAATAACTCTGGCCATGCGACAAAGAGAACTTTTACCGATGCCTCTTTCTCCATAAACAAAAATACGCTCGAGCCGGCTGGCGCAGGCAGACCTTGCTTTGTCAACTATGGTCTTAACTTCACTGACCCTTCCAACAAAAAAATCGATGGGTACGGGAATTCCTGGAGTAAAAGGAGAGTATTCTTTCGTCATAACCGGCCTCCACAAAATTTAATTTTAAAAATAACGGCTGTATTCTAACATAGACCTGCCGAATTAATTCAAATAATTTCCTCCTCACACACTCCCCGCCTTGTCCGGGGAGATTCATTTCCTGATCCCCAGCCCTAAATAGAAAAGCGGCTTCAAAATGCTCCACCATCCCACAAAGGGCCGCATCTTCGTATAACCCAATTTTCTCGACGGATAAATCTTGGTGACGGGGACCTCCCTGACCTTGAAACCCAGCGTGAGCGCTTTAAAAAGAAGATACGGCTCCAACTCATAAGTGTCGAGCCATTCTTGATTGAGATTGATTCTTGAGTCTTTCAAAATCGAAAGCTGAAAGGCCCGGAACCCGTTGGTTGTGTCCGTCATGGGTCTTCGGGTGATCAAAGAAAAAAGCCGCGGGTGAAGACGCGTGGCGATCTTCCGGTAAAACGGCATGTCCCCGCCGGTTCCTCCGGATTGAAGATACCGCGAGCCCTGCACCAAATCATAACCCTCTTTCAGAATGGGATCCCAGAGACTGGGGATTTCTTCCGGATTATCTTTATCGTTGCCGGCCATAACGACCAAAATGTCATAATGATTTTCCAGGCCATAACGGATGGCGGTTCGAATCGCCGCGCCCACGCCTTTTCTCTTTTGGTGCTTGATGGTCTCGACCCCTCGGTTTTTAAAGCCGGCGATGATTGATGAACTCTCATCCGTTGAGCCGTCGTCCACGATGAGATAATCCAGCCGGGCCGACGGAGGAGAAATCCTGTTGCGGCATCTTAAGAATCTCTCAATGACGTTCTGGATTTTACCCTGCTCGTTAAAAACCACCGGAGTGACGAGGATTTTAGGCATGAAAGACTATGCTGGGCGCCTGCCCTGTACCGTTCTGGTACAGGGCAGGCAAAAGTGACATTCCTGCTACCAGTAGCAGGAATGTCTGAATTTTAGACAGGAACGGCTGTGATCGACTCCTGAGAACGCATCTGAGCGCTGCGACTGCGCCGGTAGCTTAGACCGCAGCCGCACCGAAGCTGCCGGTTGAGCCTCCGTCCGCACGCGCAGGCGTATCCTTTCAAGACCGCGGGGTTGCCCAAAAAAATGGAATGGCCGGGGACGTCCTTCGTGACCACAGCCCCCGCCCCAATCACCGCATATTCTCCAATCGTGATTCCACAAAGGATCGTGGCATTGGATCCGATCGTTGCGCCCTTTTTGACGACGGTTTTTTCCAGGACCCAGCGGTCTCGGCGGTGGCTGCGGGGATAGCGGTCATTGATGAAAACAGCGTGGGTCCCGCAAAAGACATCGTCTTCGAGGGTGACGCCCTTAAAAACAGCCACGCCGTTCTTTAAGGTCACCTGACTGCCAATGACGACCCCCTCTTCCACAAAACAACCATCGCCGATCTTGCAGTTTTTCCCAATGACCGCACCGTCTTGAATATTGGCAAAAGCCCAGATTCTGGTTCCCTCACCGATTGTCGCGTTTTTTCCCACTAAAGCGTTTTTATGCCGGAAATATTTCATTCACCCTCCCCTAACCCCTCCCATCAAGGGAGGGGAAATAGATTCTGAAATGGCTTCTAAGCAATCTCCACTGGAGTCCCGCGCTTGTCCATGGATTTTTGAATGGCCTCGAGCGTCTTAATCACGTCCAAGGCCTTTTGGGCATCGGCCACCTTCGGTTGAGAATGCTTCAGAATGCACTGGATAAAATACTGATCTTGAATCTTTAAGGGCTCGTTAAATCCAATGTTGGGGATGGTGATGCTGCCCTCTTTCGAGAGGAGCTGGAATTCCCCGTAGTTTTCGTAAAAGACCGAGGTCTTTTCCACGTGTTTGTTGTAAAGTTTGACGGGGCCGACGTTGTCCAGATCATCCCAAACGACCATTTTCTTGTCGCCGACGATCGTGATCTGCCTGACCTTCTTGGGGTCAAGCCAGCTGACATGCAT
>CAZNDW010000115.1:0-3427 GCA_964571895.1 uncultured Planctomycetales bacterium | reverse complement strand
CTGGCAAATCGTGACCACCGAAAACCTCCCGGAGATTGCAGATTTGAAAGGATACCGGGAAGATTTTTTAAAGCTCTTTGGCTTTGGCTTCCCGGAAGTCGATTACTATCAGGATGTAGATCCCAATCTGCAGTTTTCTTAAAAGCCCATCCTCAAACTCCCCCCGCACCCCGCTGCTTTGCTTCGTCCCGTGAAAGGCGAAGCCTTTCCGGGATTAAATCCCCGAAATCGCTTTGCGATTTCAGGGGACAAAGCGAACTAGCGGGGTAAGCACGGGGGCACCCATGCCTAGGTTTCTACCCCCCGCAGGTTTGCGGGTGAAACACGCAAACCTAGACGCGGGGGTTGAAACCTATGGGTGCCATCATTTTTGTCAACTCATCTCAAAATTTCCTGTTCCTCTCCAAACAAAATGAACTAAAGTGTTAATGATTCATCCTATGACTCCCAAAATGTCAATTTCTGACAGAAAATGGGCATTCAATCCAGCGATTCCCTTTGCGTGGGCGGATAAAAAAAGCCAAATAACCATTGACACTGCTAAGGGTGTATACTAAATTACTTTTTAGTTTCATTGCTGTCCAAATTAGTGTCATTGCGAGCCCGACGCTTTTGGTCGGGACGAAGCAATCTTTTAAGAGATTGCTTCGTCGCAAAAAGCGCTCCTCGCAATGACACGTATATTATTTACCGTCACCTTATTTAATGCGTTTGTATTAATATAATAAAAAAGGATAATCCAAGAGTGGTGAATTACGAAGATTTAATGACGATCCAAGATGTGGCCACCTATTTAAAGGTGAAAAAAAGGACCATTTATGGATGGGTTAAGAAAGGAAAAATTCCCGCTATAAAAACCGTAGGCCAATGGCGTTTCAAGAAAGAGAAACTGGACGCCTGGCTGGAACAACAACAAAGAGGTTAGGCATGGGAGATCCGCTGGCACAGATTGATGTGGAAAAAGACGTCCGGGCGATTATCGCTGAGATCCTGGAATTGGATGACCCCAATCAAATTGATGGCTCAGCCAACTTCACCAAGGATATGGGCATGGATTCCATGATGGCGCTGGAGCTCTTGGCGAGTATCGAAAAAAAGTATCGCATCATCATTTCGGAAGATAATCTGCCCAAATTCACGACCCTCAATCAAACGGTAGCGATCGTGAAGGATATCATCAAAAGGCAAAAGAAATAAGAGACGGGGGAGTGCATGTATTTTAAAAGGTTAGAGTTATTCGGATTCAAATCGTTTGCCGAGAAAACGCTCTTGCAATTTGAACCGGGGATCACGGCAATCGTCGGGCCCAATGGCTGCGGTAAGAGCAATATCTTTGATGCCATCCGCTGGGCCCTGGGAGAACAGGGGATCAAAGATCTGCGGGCGGGGGCTATGGAGGATGTGATCTTTAATGGAACGGACAAAAAACCGGCTTTGGGTTTCGCGGAGGTGAGCCTTACGTTCTCCAATGAGCCTAAGATGCTTCCCATCGAATACAATGAAGTGACGGTCACCCGAAGATTGTTCCGTTCGGGCGAAAGCGAGTACCTTTTGAATAAAACCGCGGTCCGGCTCAAAGACGTGGTCGAGCTTTTTATGGGCACCGGGATCGGGGCCGAGGCGTATTCGCTGGTGCAGCAGGGGCGTGTGGATTTGGTCGTCAACTCCCATCCCGAAGACCGCCGTCTCCTCTTGGATGAGGCCTCCGGGATTACGAAGTATAAGTCTAAAAAGAAAGAGGCCTTAAACAAATTAAAAGAGACTGAGGACAATCTCCTGCGGCTGAACGATATTATCCTTGAGGTGAAAAGGCAAATTGGCTCCCTGGAGCGCCAAGCCACCAAAGCCCGTCGGTATAAAGAGGAATTTGAGAAATTAAAAGATTTAGAGATCATCCTGGCTCGTCAGCAAATCGAGGATTTCCGTCATAAGGCCCAAGAGATCCAACAGGCCCTCCAGGAATTGAAGACCCAGGAATCTCAAGCTGCCCAACAGTTGGAAGAAGGGAAGGCCGAAGCAACTCGGCAGAGCCATCAGGCCCGGGAACTGGAAGAAAAGATCACGGGTCTTCATGCCAACCAGATGCGGGTAGACACAACGATTGAGATCCACAGTCGTCAGATTGAGTTTCATCAAGAGCGATTGGAGAATCTATCCCGCGACGAGGCCCGTTTAAACGAGAAACACACCCAGCTTAGGGAGCGTTCCCGGGAAAAGCAGAAAAAGAATGAGGAGCTTAAAGGAGTCCTGGCCAATTTAAAGAACACCCTGGCGATTCATTGGAACAGCCTTCAGGAGAAGAAGGAAGCCCTTACGAAGATCACCGCCACAATCGCAGAAGAGAAGGTTATTATCCATCAGGAAGAAGAGAGACTCCTGGCCTTAACCGCGGGTCAGGTCAAGCTCAAAAACGAATTGACCGAAATCCTCAAGGACAGTCAGGGTTCTCGGGCCAGATACCAACGCCTGGAATCGGAAACCACAAAAATTGCCGGCGAAAAAGAACAAAGCGATGACCGCCTGCTTCAGCTTCAGGAGCAGATCAGCGTAACGTCACAAAAGATCCAGGGTTTAAAGAGTCATGAGGGATCGTTGCGAAAAGAACGGGAGGTCTTGAAATTGGATTTGGGGCGTCTCAACACTCAAAAAGAGGACTCCGAGAGAAAGAAATTGTTTTTTGTCTCGCAAAAGGCGTTTATCGAAAAGCTGGGAAATCAATACCAGGATATGCCAGAGCCTATTCTGGAAGGATCCTTCATTGCCTCCCTGGTTCCTTCCCTCAAACAGCGGGGAATGATCAGTAAAATTAAAGAGATTTTGCCGTTGGCGGAAACCAAGGCCGCGGCCTGGGTCTCTGCAGGGACTTCTTCGCAGAGGCCTCTCTATGAGCTGGTGTGCGAAACAAAATTTATTGAGTGGGATCCGCAGGAGCTGACGCCGCGGATTCAGGAGATCGACCGTCATCTGGAATCGCTGAGCGCCCAAAAAGAAACCCAAATCTTAACCCTCAATCAGAAAGAAGATGAGCTCCAAGCTTGTACGCAGAGTCTCCATGAAGAAGAGAAAACGTCATCCATACTGGAGGTCAAAAAAAGCGATCTTCAAGAAGGTTCCAACAAGCTTATCCAAGAACTCCAGTTGATTTCAACCGAAACAAAAGAGCTCCAAGATCTCTTGGCCCAATTGAAAGCAAAAGAAGATGCCTTGAGCCGCGAGCTGGAGGCCGTCACTCATCAGCTCCAGATGTGCCAAAAAGAGATCCAACAAAGGCAAAAAAATATCATGGCCCAATCGCACTCCAGAGAAGAGACCACGATTACAATCGCCCAGTTGGAAACCGAGACGGCATCCCTGAAGGATAAAGAAGACAGTCAAATCGAAAACCTCAAGCTGTTTGCCGAATCCTGGGAGGCGGATCTCCAGGAGA
>CAZNDW010000114.1:0-3574 GCA_964571895.1 uncultured Planctomycetales bacterium | reverse complement strand
GTTTTGTAATAATCGATGCCCCGTTCGATGAATTGTTCATCCATGCGTTTGGGCGCAAAAAATCTGCGGCAGATTTCTTTGGCCTTCGGTACGCTGAAACACTTGCAGCAATAGATATCAATAGAGATATAATTTCTGGGGGACAAGGTGTGGATGACGATGGAGCTTTCAATCAAGGGCGCCCATCCCGAGAGGCCGGCTTTATCGGGGAAGCGGAGGGCGTCAGAGCGGAATATGCTAGGAGGAGACTGTTTCTCCATCCCCAAGTCTTCGACGATCTCGTCGAGAAATTGATAGCATAAACCCAGATCGTCGCAGACACCGGGTGTACACTCGTACAGATCGAGCAGGAGCTGATACCCAAAGATTGGATTTTCTTTAACCGGCATTTTAATCAAAATCCTCCCCAGCAACTCTTCCCAAAAATCTTTAAAATTGAATCAAACGCCAAACTTTCAGCATTGAGATTAGAATAATTATACAATCTTCCACCAAAAGTCAAAAAAAAATCTATTTTTTTTTAAAAGACCCTGTGTCCCCATGCTTAAAGGATCTTTTAAAACGGCGTCAATCTTTTTATTGCATTTCATTTAAAGTTTGATTATTCTAATAGGTGTGCGGGATTCACGTCGGAATCCTTCGGATTCGTACCCTTCTTAAGATAGGATCCCATAAGGACTCTTCCTAAAGAGCTCTGTCCCAAAAGGTCGGGTTTTGATGAAAATCATCTTAAACGGTCAGACAAAAGAATGTGAGGATTCTATCAGCCTCAAAAATATCGTAGATCAATTTTGTAAGGAGGCCCGTCTCGTTATTGCGGAGGTCAATGGAACCATCATTAAAAGCCGTCAGTGGAACGAAAAAATTTTATCACCGGGGGACGTTGTGGAATTGGTGAACTTTGTGGGAGGTGGTTAACGTGCCTATATCTGTTGCCGCCATCGAAGATGCCCCTTTAATGATTGCCGGCCGCGCATTTAAGAACCGATTCTTTTTGGGAACGGGAAAATTCAAAAACAAATCTGATCTGGCGCAAAGTCTCGAGGCCTCCGGAAGCGAGCTTGTCACCGTGGCTTTACGGAGGATCGATTTAGAGCGCCATCAAGAAAATATCCTGGAGCATATCCCGAAGGACACAACTTTGATGGTGAATACCTCGGGGGCCAGGAATGCCGAGGAGGCGGTACGGATCGCGCGACTGGCCCGCGAATCCGGATACGGCAACTGGATTAAGGTGGAAGTCATCAACGACACCAAGTATCTTTTGCCAGACAATCACGAAACTATTTCGGCAACCACCATCCTCGCCAAGGAAGGTTTTGTGGTTTTGCCCTACATGTATCCGGATCTCACCACGGCCCGGGAATTGGTCAAGGCCGGGGCCGCAACGGTCATGCCTTTGGGTTCTTTGATCGGAAGCAATCAGGGCCTGAAGACAAAAGAGTTTATCAAAATCCTGATCGACGAGATTGATTTGCCGATCGTCGTGGATGCCGGATTGGGCTCTCCTTCGCAGGCCGCGGAGGCCATGGAGATGGGATCCGATGCGGTTTTGGCCAACACCGCGATTGCAACCGCCGGGCATCCCGCGGCCTTGGCCAAGGCCTTTTCACTGGCGGTTGCCGCCGGACGATTGGCGTATCTTGGCAAAGCGCCTCGGCAAAAAGATTTTGCCGATCCCTCTTCTCCTTTAACCGGATTTCTGTTTGATCCGCTTGATCCGCCTATTCCTTCAAACCCCGGACGTGAGTCCGGGGATTTGGAAAAAGGCGGATCAACCCCGCCGTTTCGCTTTGTTCCCCGAAATCGCAAAGCGATTTCGGGGATTTAATCCCGGAAAGGCTTTGCCTTTCACGGGACGAAGCAAAGCGGGCGGGGCGTAAATCCCGGAGCTTCATGATGACGACCCCTTACGAAATCAAAACGATCCTTGCTGATCGAAGCCGAGAGAAAACGGAAGACCTCGCGCAGGAAGCCAAGCGGCTAACCGAGCAGTATTTCGGAGGAGCGATTGCGCTTTATGCGCCCTTGTATCTGTCCAATTACTGCACGAGCCACTGCACCTACTGCGGCTTTCACAGCCACAACCGCATCCCCAGAATCAAATTGACCGAAGACCAAATGCATCAAGAGATGTCTTATGTCGCCAAAACCGGCATCGAGAATATTTTGCTTTTGACCGGCGAATCTTATAACGTCACGCCGCTCTCCTATCTTAAGACCGCGGTCGGTGTTGCCAAACAATATTTCACGACGATCGCCTTAGAGGTTCATCCGATGGCGACCGACGAATATCAGGAGCTTTTTATCCACGGAGTCGACGGCATCACGGTGTACCAAGAGACCTATGACCGCAATCGTTACCGGGAGGTGCATCGCTCAGGGCTCAAGAGCGATTATGATTATCGCTACGCTACTCCCGAACGCGCCGCCAAAGCCGGGATCCGGCAGATTTCGATGGGGATCCTGCTGGGACTGGCGGATGCCGCTTTCGATCTGGATTCTTTGTATCAGCATCTTAAAGGGATGGAAAAAAAATATCCGGGTGTCGAATACAGCCTCTCTTTTCCGAGGCTGCGTCCCATCAAAGGGGAGGACTTCGTCGACCGCGGCGTGGATGACATCACCTTTATCAAGATCATCTGTTTGACACGGATCCTTTTTCCGCGCGTGGGGATTAATCTCTCCACGCGCGAGAGCCCGGGATTGCGCGACCGTCTTTTGGGCTTGGGGCCAACCCGTATCTCGGCGGGGTCCAACACCTCTGTCGGCGGTTACACGATCAAACCGCCTGAGGAACAGGACCCGCAGTTTGATATTGAGGATACGCGCAGCGTCGCTCAGATCGTGCGGATCTTGAAGGAAAAAAATTTCGACCCGGTCTTCACCGACTGGAGGTTCGTCAAATAGATTTTAACGAGGTTGACTCACTCCTGTGCCGAGTGACCATAGCAATAAATTTATGTCACGAGGCACTGGCGGCCGATAACACCATCCCCACCGGACAATGGTCTGAGCCTAAGACGTCTTTCAAAATGAAGGCCTCTTTCAGATGAGGCTTCAAGGAAGAAGACATGCAAAAATAATCGATCCGCCAGCCGATATTCCTCTGGCGGCACTGACCCATTGGACTCCACCACGTGTAATGGCCACCGCCTTTTTCAAACTCCCGAAAGGTATCAATAAAACCTGCTTTGATGATCGCCTCAAACCCTGCGCGCTCCTCGGGGGTGAAGCCGTGATTCTTGACGTTCGCCTTAGGATAGGTCAAATCGATTTCCTTGTGCGCCACATTCATGTCCCCGCAGAAGACAACCGGCTTTTTCTTCTCCAGGGCTTTCAGATGCTTTAAGAAATCCTTATCCCATTCTTTCGTGCGATAGCCCAACCGCGAGAGATCGCGTCCGGAATTGGGCACATAGACATTCACTAGATAAAAATCCTTAAACTCCAACGTCAAGAGTCGTCCTTCTTGATCGTGCTTAAGGGTGCCCATGCCTTCCCTGACTTCGAGGGGTTTGATCTTGGTTAAGACCGCGGTGCCGGCGTAGCCCGGCTTTCGGGCGTGGCTCCA
>CAZNDW010000113.1:0-3592 GCA_964571895.1 uncultured Planctomycetales bacterium | reverse complement strand
TGTTCCGCCTGCGCCTTCTCGGCCTTGACCCACTCCTCCGCACGCATCCGCTCCATGGCATACCGAATCACGCGCGAAAGCATCTTGCCGTGCACCTCTCCTTTGACCAGGTATTCCTGCGCCCCTTTTCTTAAGGCCTCCAGAGCAAGCGTTTCATCGGCCTGGCCCGTTATAACGATGATCGGAATGTCTTTCGCTTGGGGCTGTACCTTGACGAGGGTGTCAAGCCCCTGGCTGTCCGGGAGGTTTAAGTCCAACAGGACCACATCGAGGCCCCCTTTGGAAAAGCGCTCCAATCCCGTTTGGAGTTTCTTGGCGCATTCCACCTCAAAAGAGGGGCTCTTCTCCTGGGACAGCATCTCCCGCATGGCGTCCGCGCATTCGGCGTCGTCTTCGATCAACAACACCTTGATCGGTGGAGAGCTCACCTCGGCTTCGATCTCCCCTTAGTCACTGGACTCCTCTGCCTGCGAATGTGTGCCCACTCCGGAAACCCGCCCCGTTGCAGGAATCTGGGAAGGGACCCGCCTCTCGACGTATTGGATCACCTCCCCCACTCGCTGCAACTGCTCGGCTTCCTCATCCGGGATTTCAAGGCCGAACTCTTCCTCGATCGCCATCACCAGCTCCACCGCGTCCAGGGAGTCGGCTCCAAGATCGTCGATGAGCGACGCCTCAGGCACAACCTCCTCCAGCTTCACCCCCAACTGTTCAGCGATCTGTGAACGGACCCGTTCAGCTATTGACGGCATGCCGCCCCCTCCTCATCCCTTTAACTCCGTTACGCGTGTTTTCTCCCTTCGGAAAATTGCCTGCTCAGATGGGTCAGCAGATTGCCGGCGGCTTCCTTGCCACCGAGCCCAAAAGCCAGGGCCAAGCCGATGAAAACCGCTCCGATAAAGAAACCCTGAGCCTGGGGCGGAAGCGCCTGGGGAATCCCAACTTCCCTCAGGGCAAGAATCACGGCCAAGACAAACACTGCATACTGCGTCAGTGATCCCCAGAAGTCCCGCTTGGCCAATCCGATGTTGCCTGCAACGACCCGCACAAAGCCGGCTGCAATCTCACCGATCAACGCTCCCAGGAAGATCACCAAGAGGGCCGAGGCAACAGCGGGGACAAAACCCAAAAGAGCGGCCGCGGTCGAGCGCCCACTGCCTCCACCCACCTTCTCCAGAGCCAACACAAGGGTGCCTGCAACGATCAGGTAGAAAACCCCTGTCCCGATCAATTCAGTGACGCTGAGCTTGACCCCGCCCTTTGAGAGGAATGTCGCTACCGGCTGGCGATGGGCGAATTTTTCAAATCCTACCGTCTTGAGCGCTCCGAGGATGACTTTCTGTGCCACCACGGCCACGATTCCGCCTACCACAAGCACCACGAGCGCGCCGCCCCAAGTTGGCATGACTGATAGACACCACTGACATGCCTGGTTGAACACGTTCATCGCTCACCTCCCTGGTTGAACGCGATTCCCCGCGTCAAAAGCGCAAAGCCTGTCCGCCGTGCAGTACCGGCGGACAGGCCAGTCGTTAACTCCCCCAACTTTTCCCACCTGGCTGGAAGCACGCCCGCCTGCCTCTGTGGCAAGTGGGCCAAACGGCCGCACCAGGCATTGGCCGCGGATCTATAGAGTAAAGAGGACATTCCCCAGAAAAAGGCCTATCGCTTTCGCCGTTTCCAAAGAAAAAAGGCCCGCTCACCAAATTGTTGGCGAACGGACCGTCACGATTTCGTTGAGGAAAATTCTCTGTTTTCAGGTACTTCCCTCCCGCGTTTTGCCCATGCACTAATTCACAGATTCTACCGAATGACACACTCAAAGTAAACCTTTTTAAGAACGTCTCACAGTTTGTTTTACTCCATTCGACCCGCCTCTAGAATGGAGGGCGCAGAAAAATGTCCATATCGCTTCAGCAACAGATTGGCTCACGGATCAAAGCGCTGCGTCGGCTTAAAGGCTACACCCAGGCTGAGCTTGCCGAGCTTACGGAGACAAGCACGAATTATGTGGGATACATTGAGCGCGGCGAGCGCACCGTTTCCCTTCAGACGTTGGGACGGATCGCGCACACGCTGGGAGTGGAGATCGGTGCGTTTTTCCTTTTCTCGGGTCGCGAGAAATCGGGCAGGTCAAGACAACTGGATCGAAAGGCAAAACTTATTGGCAAGTTTGCAGCCTTCCTGAAGAACGCGGACGGTGAGGATGTCCGGATGCTCTTCAAGTTCGCTAAGCGTCTGACGCGAGAACGAACCCATGCCACAGGAAGGTTGGGGCACGGGAAAGGCAGACGTTTTTAGCTGGTCTAGGAAGGTGGCTGCCTTGCGTAAAAGGAACCGGCACCAAATGCGCGGCACCGCGTGAAGAAGGGAGACCTCAAACTCAAAGTAGTCCGGTATAAGAATCTTGGGTGGGATTTTAAGAAAGCTGGAAAATACGCTTCAGTCGTCCAAGGACTTCCTCCTTAAGCCGTGGACCAATGGCCCCAAGACGACTGTAAGCCAATTTTTGATTCAGCGTATGGATCCTCCCGACTCTGAAAACAGACGCCTTCTTCAGACCAGTCGAAGAAAATTCCGGATGAACTTCCTCAATCAGAAGGTCGTGAGCGGTCACCCGTAATGTGTTCGAGGTAATCAAAAGGAAGATGGCATCCTCTTGACCCCTATGAAACGTCTCGGAAGAAACCACCATGGCGGGGCGAACCTTTGTAGCTGTTAGATCAGTGAAGGGAAAGCGAATGAGGACGACGTCACCTTGTTTCACAGCGGAGTTCCATCGGATAAAGTGTAAATATCCTCCTCGGGAGCTTCTAAGTCCTTAAAGTCACCTGTCTGCTGGGCAAGCTGGACAATTTCTTCATCGGATAGCTCATCGGCAACCAGGAAAACCGGTTGAATCTCTATCCTGAAACTAAAGTAGGTCTGATAGAGTTCACCCGGTTCCTCCTGGAACTCCTCGGAAGGATCCAGCTTTGGATTTCTGTATAAAACGCCTTGCATGCGAATTAACCTTTAGGCTTCGATACCATAAATTTCCGAGAAATCACAGGAATCTCATCGCAATAGAACTCGAAGCGGTAGATCCCATACGAAGGAAAAGCAAGCCCTAGCAGCTCAAAATTAAACTCCACAATTGCATTGGGGTCGGGAAAATGAATATGCCCAGAAAGATCAACAACGGATTGATTGTCCTCCTTCAGGCATTTTAAACGCGCCTCATAGTCTCCGTGTCCGTTGGTCAGAACCATGAAAATGTTCATCTCGGGATGACGGAACGGAGAAGCTTTGGCTGTGATGTTATTGAATAAGCCCACAAGGGTCTTCTTTCCACTCACTCTGTCTTCAATGGTGTCATCACAAATCACCATCGCCAAAGCCCTTGGTGGCGGTTTAGGCACCTGTTCTACGCTCCTTTCATTTCTGCCTTCCAAACAAGTGTATCATAAGCACAGCAGAAATTTCCTCCTTGGATCGCTCGGCGACCACCTAGAGCAGGTATCGTCACGCGGTGGGAGATCCAACCGCCGATTCGGCGAAGCCCCGCATGAATCCTAACATCCGCGTGTAATAGTGAGGCCATTGGGCATCC
>CAZNDW010000112.1:0-3629 GCA_964571895.1 uncultured Planctomycetales bacterium | reverse complement strand
GATTTTCAGCGAGTATCCAGATCGGTATAGCCACAACACTGGCGGTCCTCCTTCACGAGATCCCGCAGGAAATCGGCGATTTCGGCATCTTGATCCATAAAGGGTTGAGCGTCCCCCAGGCCCTGGCCCTCAATTTCTTTTCAGCGTTAACGTCTTTTGCCGGGGCGGTCCTGGCTTTGACCATTGGGCCGCAGGTGACAGGATTCACGGCCTATTGCCTTCCGATAACCGCCGGAGGGTTCCTCTATATTGCCGGATCTGATCTCATTCCCGAGCTGCATCACGGGGAGGATATGCGTTTATCGACCTCGCTCAAGCAACTGGGGTTTATCATTCTCGGGATTGCCGTTATGGCCGTGTTGGCTTTTGGGGAATGATGCACTACGATCCTTTTCAGCAAAAAGCGATTGATTATATCAACGAAGGCTACTCGGTGATTGTGGCGGCGCCAACGGGCGCGGGCAAGACCGTCATCGCCGAGCACGTGATCCGCGAGAGCCTGGAAAAGAATCAAAAGGTCATCTACACCGCGCCCATCAAGGCGCTCTCCAACCAGAAATTTCGCGACTTCCAAGGACAGTTTCGGGAGAAAATCGGGATCTTAACCGGCGATGTCACCATCAACCCGCAGGCCCAAACCCTCATTATGACGACCGAGATTTTCCGCAACAAGCTCCTCGAAGAAAAACAGACCCTTAAGGATTATTCCTGGATCATTTTTGATGAGATCCATTTTCTGGACGACGAAGAGCGCGGCAGTGTCTGGGAGGAATGCCTGATCTTTTTGCCGGAGCACATGAACCTGCTGGGACTCTCAGCGACGATCCCCAACATCCAGGAGCTGGCGAGCTGGTTCGAGTCGATTCATCGGCGCCCGCTCAAGACGATCGAGGAGAAAAAGCGTCCGGTGCCGCTTCATCTTTTTTACCAATGCCAGGGCAAGATCTTTGATGATCTTTCCCAGATGGTCAAGGAAGGATACAAGGACACCCGCCCCGTTTATCCGCGTGGGCGTCGATTCTTCGAGGACACTCACCTTAAGCCCAACAAGCCCACCGCCTTGATCCGATATCTTTTTGAAAAAGATATGCTCCCTTGCATTTATTTTGTCTTCAGCCGCCGGCGCACGGAATATCTGGCCGAAGAGATGCGGCCCTTCGATTTTCTTTTGCCCGAGGAGAAAACACGGATCGTCAACCTTTACGAGGAGCTCTGCGACCGGTTTGATTTGACGGATGAGTACAGTGCAAAGAAATTGCGGCCTTTTATCGAGAGGGGGGTGGCCTATCATCACGCCGGGATGCTCCCGACCTTGAAGGAGGTCGTGGAGCGGCTTTTCACCAGCCGCCTCCTTAAGGTGATTTTCACGACCGAGACCTTTGCTCTGGGAATCAATATGCCGGCCCGCACCGTGATCTTTGATGAGCTCAGGAAATTCTACGGCACCGGCCATGGATTCCTGAAGACGCGCGATTTCTATCAGATGGCTGGGCGCGCGGGCCGGCGTTCCATCGACAAAGAGGGATTTGTCTTCTGCCGCGTCAGCCCGCAGTTTATCCCGCCCGAGCGGCTCCACAAGATCGTTTACGGCACGCCCGAGAAGGTCGTCTCCCATTTTAACGCCTCGTATGCCACGATCCTCAATTTGTACCAGCGTTATGGAGAAAAGCTCTATGAGATTTATCCGCGCTCGCTCCATTATTTTCAGGAAAAGAAATACGCCCGTCCTGTCTCAGAACGGGACAGGGCCCACCGCCGGGCCATCCAAGAGCTCGAGGCCAAAGTGACGGCCCTTAAAACCCTCCAGCACATCAAAGACAATCAACTGACCCCCAAAGGGCTTTTCGCCAGCCGTCTGTATGGTTATGAGCTGTTGTTGGCCGAGCTTTATACGGCCGGGATTCTCGAGGAGCTTTCGGAAACGGCCTTAGGGATTTTGAGTGTGGTCGCCGTCTATGAACCCAGAAAGGGCGAACACCGCCCCATCCTCAACGCACCCGCCCGGAAGCTGGAGAGGACAACGCAGGAGATCCTTCAGGGCATTCACGGCATCGAGAGGAAGCTGGGCGTCCGGCCTTTAAGCAAAAATTGTTATTTTCATCTCGCGCCGGCTTTGGAGGCCTGGCTCCATGGACAGCCGTTTGAGAGGATTCTGCGGGCCACCGACAGCGATGAGGGCGAGGTGGTGCGCTACTTCCGGATGGCGCTTCAGATTTTAAGAGAAATCTTGGAGACGCCGGTGTCGTGGGAGCTTAAAACCAAGATTCAGAATCTCATCCGGCTCATCAACCGGGATATTATCGATGCCGAGAAACAGTTGCGAGGCTGATTCGAGAATTCGAAAGAGAGAACCCCGAAAAAGAATTGGATGAAATGAGAGATTAAATGGAAATCGGAATCGTCGGTTTGCCCAACGTCGGGAAATCCACCCTTTTTAACGCCCTGACTGGCGCGGCCGCGGCGGTGGCAAACTTCCCTTTCACCACAATCGAGCCCAATGTGGGGGTCGTTCCCCTGGCCGATCCCCGGCTTCAGATCCTTGCACAGAAATTCGCGAGTTCAAAAACGACACCCGCCGGGATTCGGTTTGTGGATATCGCGGGCCTGGTCCAAGGCGCCAGCCAGGGGCAAGGGTTAGGGAACAAATTTCTTTCCCACATCCGATCGGTTGATGCTGTTGTGCATGTCATTCGTCTGTTTCGAGACGAGAATGTGGCCAATCTTGTGGGAGATTTTGATCCCTTGAAGGCGATCGATATTATCGAGACCGAGCTCCTTTTGGCGGACTTGGAACAGTGCCTTAAAGCCATCGAGAGGCTGCGCGGACCGGCCCTCTCCGGTGACAAAAAGGCCAAAGAGAAAATGATCCTTTTAGAAGGACTCAAACAATCTTTCAATGAAGGCAAGGCTGCCCGCTCTTTAAATCTTCCTTTTGAGGGGATCGCGGAATTCCAATTTCTTACGGCCAAGCCCCTTTTGTATGTGGCCAATACGGATGAAAAGGATGCCCTTTCGGATTTGATCGATGCCCTTCAAAAGCGGGCCGAAAGGGATCACGCGGGATTGGTGATCCTGTGCGCTCAAATGGAATCCGAGATTGTCCAGCTGCCCGAGGAGGAACGCAGCGCCTATTACGAGGCGGCCGGGATCAGCTCTCCGGGGCTGGCCCGCCTCGCCCAGGCGGGAAAAAAGCTCCTCAATCTGGTTTGCTTTTTCACCGCCGGGCCGAAAGAGGCGCGCGCATGGCTGATCCCGAAGGGAACCAAAGCGGCGCAGGCCGCGGGAAAAATCCATTCCGATATGGAGCGCGGCTTTATTCGGGCGGAAGTCTATCCATACGACGACCTCCTTCGCTTGGGGAATTACAAGGCCGTGCAGGAAAAAGGATTGGTCTCCCTGGAAGGTAAGGATTATGAGATCCAAGAAGGCGATATCGTTTATTTTCGATTCAGCGTTTGAATTTCCCTCCACTTTTTTATCAATAGCAGTATAATGAGCCCCATAATCCTGCTTTGTACTTTCCTCATAGGGGGTTTAAGCCAACCGTCTTCGGCACCCCCCACAGATTCTTCGGCTTCTAGCCTCAAAATCTATACATGGGGGCACCCGTGTCTAGGTTTCAACCCCCG
>CAZNDW010000111.1:0-3639 GCA_964571895.1 uncultured Planctomycetales bacterium | reverse complement strand
CTATGCATGCCGTTCCTTTTTATAGATTCTCCGAAGGATTTCGCGACTGAAATCCCATGATGGCAAAATGCGTGACCAAACCGACAAACGTCACAAGGCCGGCCAGATAGGGCAGCCATCGTCCCGAATTCTTGACAACCGCCAGTGTCGAGAACTCGCGGCCGCTTCCATCCACAGCGTAAGAGGCTTGATAAAAGGTGAAATTTTTATAACGCAGCGGCCGATTCATGGAAATCACGACGTCCCGGGAAAGCCCTGGGGATTGGATTTCCACCCGGCTTTGATAGCTTCTGGCCACATCGGTATTGGGATGGACTTCCTTGATAAAATCGATCAATCGAACGGTCAGCGGCAGCGGATACCGCTTTCGCCGAAGCTTAAAATGGTAAACTTCACCCCCCCGCTTAAGAAGATAATCCTGTGGCTCGACGCCGTATAAAAGAAGCGAAATAGCCTTCTCTTGAGGGTCAGGGCCTTTGAGGACAAAGATGCCGCCCGGAATGTTTTTCTCCGGCTCTGGGTTCAACTCTACCGGCGCAATCCCGTGAATCCCCGAGGCGTTGACCCCCACTGCTTCGCTTTGCCCGCCTACCGAGTCAGGTGACAATGGGCGGGCAGGCGAAGCAAAGCGGTGGGGGTGAACATAGGCTTCGGCATTCGGGTAATAGGCTTGAACCAGGGCTTGAAAACCATATTCACCAAAATCCAGAACCTGTCCCGGCTTAAAATTCTTAGCATCATGAGCCGCCACGTGCCTTCGATTGGCTTTTTCTTTCCAAACCGACAGCTCCCAATCCCGATACGCACTCGAGACATTGGATCCTTCCTTCTCCCTAAGGGTCAACTGGGATTCTTGGACATCATGAAATGTCACAAACGCGGACACACAATACAAAATGATCCCCAAATGAATAATGATGATTCCCAATTTCGAGATTCGATACTCAAACCGGTTGATCGTGGCACACACCAGATTAACGAATAACACCCACAAAACCAGCTGCGCCCCGGGAAGAGGCAGAAATCCCCCCAGAAGAAAATAAAAAGAATGAAAAAATCTCTCTTGGGCGTGGTAAAGTCCGTGCTGCACCTGATCGATCGTGCCCCAAAATGTCAAAATGAAAAGAAGGATCAGGCATCCAAGCGTGATTTTTAACGACGAGAGAGCTCTGATCAAAGGGATATTTTTCAGTTGAATGGGCATTCTAACTTTTCATCTCATCTTGAGCGACTGGCACAATGCCGCAAAGGCATCCCGGTTTTGATTAAGGACTGATAAGGGGGCTGTCATTTTAAGAAAGAGCGTCTCCTCTGGAATTTCAACAACACCTACCAGCATACCCGGCAGGGAAAGATCTTCCTGAGGCTGCAGGGTTGTGAAATCGACCAAAACACACAAAAGACCTCCTTGAGTCTTGAAGGTCTTTTGTGTGTTTAAGAATTCCTCCAATGCCGGTTCATTCAATTCAGGCAAATCGATTTGCTTCATCCAGCGGTTGAGGTTTGCGAAAATTCCTCCCTGGCCTGTCGGCCAGGACAGGCCGGCAACGCCGCTCAAGGAAACAATGGAGACCTCGAGACCAGGGGACTGAGGATTGGTGATTGTGGCCAGACGCATCCCCCCGGCCGGCTGCTCGATCCACCCTTGGGGAAGATCCCAAGCGAAAGAAACGGCTTGGTCTGGAAGCAAGGCCGGGGAGGGCTCAACGATTTCGTCATAGATCCGCTTATGCGATGACGATCTCTCACACCCCGGCAGAAAAAAAACGACGAATCCCAATAAGAAAATCCCAAAGACCCGACTATAACAGCCACGCATAGGCCTTGCGTAAAGCGTCTTTTCCGTTTTGTTCCCAAATTCTGTCATAAGCTATGATCCGTCCAAAATCCCAATCGAGAATTTTTTCAAGAGACCGACGAGCAGCCCGATGGTTAAGAAGACCCCATCGCAAAAAAGAAGCGGTGCGGACGCGGCCTAAATCCCCCAGGATAAGCGTTTGGCTCACTCGGTGGAAAAATGCAACCTCCTCCAAAACCGGGGCCCCCTGAAAAATGGTTTGATCAAGATCTTCCTTCCAGGGGGGTTCAGGGGAATCCTGCAAAATACGATCAACATGCAAATCTTTTCGCTTCTTGTCTAATCCGGGCGGTGCGTACCTCTTGGCCTCTGGATACGCCCGCACATAATCCTCCCAGGGAAAAGGGTTCACCCCCACACCTTGATGGGTGTGGGGGTGAAATTTATTGGGCACGCTGATGTGGCGGACCGGCCCCAAAACCTCCAGCCGACCCTGTAACTGTTTGGTTAAGCGAACCGGAGAAATAAGAAAAAGACTGTCATCCGAGAGCCGTACGATTGTCATACGGGCCTGAATCCAGCGACCCCAACTCCTCGCGGAATGCTCCATCGACCAGAGTTGGTTCTTCCAATGCTCTCGAAACATAATAATCTTCTTCAGGGGGCCTTGACTCTCAATAAGACCTTCAGCCGCTCCAAATCGTTGGCATCACGCAGGGCCTTCAAAGGCAGATAAAAAAATTGCTGCCGCGAAGGATAAAGGAGGTAACATTCTTTTCTCAATAAGATTTTCCTGAAATTGCTGAATTTGATTTTGATGAGGCTCCCGTCTTTAAAATGAAAAGAAAGGAACTCATGGTCGATTTCGCAGCTTGTATTCTGAAAGATCAGGGGATTGGCTTTAGGGTTGGATCTGATCCAGCCCTCAGCCATCATATAAATCAAGAAGAGTGTGCTTAAGAGAGCGAACAAAAGAAGCGCGGATTCCACACCAGCCTTGATCCCCAGTATACTGAATAGAAAAAAGACAACAAAAGCCCACCAACGGCCGGTCAGCATATTCTGGAGAAGAATCGAGAAATACTGATTTCGAGTTAAAGAAAATTCTTCCGTGATGATCGTCATGGGAGGAAAAAAACCGGTTTTTTTTAATACTCAAGCAGATGTCACGATATCTGAAGCTGGGAGAGGTGCTTGATTCGCTTCAGCATATTGGGGTGCGTGCTTAAAGCTTCCATCAAGCGATCACTGAACTTTAAGCGGATCTCCTGTGTCCTTAAACGGGCGATTTCGCTGGGATCAATCGTGCCGCTTCGATCCAAATCGAGCTGACTCAATTCTTTTATTTCCGTCATGGCCCGGGAGGGATCATTGGCAAAAAAGGCCTTCAAGCCCTCCACCTGCCTTAAGGCTTCTTTAGGGGTGCGCGCTGAGCCGTAAACCAGTTTGTATAACGCTGAGGCCAAATCCGAAGGACGGTTCCCCAATTCGACCGACCCCCGGTCGGCGTAATACTCCCGGATCCGCGAGCCATACAGCACCAAAAGATTCGTGATAAAGTAAAAAAGAAATGCCGCCATCCCCACGAGGGCGGTGTTGCCGCCGCGGCTGTTTCTTCGACCGCTGCCGTAAAAGAGAAAATGCCACGCCAAACGATACATCACCATGGGGACGACCGAGAGCAGAGTGATGGTCAGGACATCCCGGTTTTTGATGTGAGTCAGCTCATGACCCAAGACCGCCCTCAATTCGTCGGGATTCAAGAGGCTGAGGATACCCCGGGTCACGCAGACCCGGCCATCCCCGATCCCACGGCCAAACGCAAAGGCATTGGGGATCGC
>CAZNDW010000110.1:0-3656 GCA_964571895.1 uncultured Planctomycetales bacterium | reverse complement strand
AGGTGCCGATGCCAAAGGCCAGCGCGCCAAAGGCCCCGTGGGTTGAGGTGTGCGAATCTCCGCAGACAATCACCATCCCCGGCTGGGTGAGCCCCATCTCCGGGCCAATCACATGGACGATGCCCTGATGTTCGCTTTGAAAATCGTACAGGGTGATTCCGAACTCTTGACAGTTCCGGGACAACGTCTCCATCTGAATCCGGGAGACCTCGGGGATCCGCGACCAGTCCTTGGTCCTCGTGGAGACGTTGTGATCCATAGTCGCAAAGGCCTTGTGCGGAGCGCGGACGGATCTTTTCGTGACGCGCAGCCCTTCAAAGGCCTGTGGGGAAGTCACCTCGTGGACGAGGTGGAGATCCACATAGATGAGTGCGGTCGCGCCGGGAATTTCGTGCACCAAATGGTCGTCCCAGATTTTTTCATACAGTGTTTTGCTCATAGGAGTTTTTTGACTCTATGGGGGGCTGGCCCCGACGCCCGTCGGGGCCAGCCCCTCTATTTATGAATTCTTCGCCAACTTTCTCAGAACCATCGGCAAAATCCCTCCATTGCGGTAATAGTCAATCTCAACCGGCGTATCGATCCGCAGGATCGCGGAAAATTCCCTGCGTGTTCCTTCAGGCGAGGTCGCCACTACGGTTATTTCTTGGCGGGGTTGAATACGGTCGTTGATCCCTAAGAAATCAAAGGTCTCATCCCCTTTGAGCCCTAGCGATTGAATGGATTCGCCCTCTTTAAATTCTAAAGGCAAAACCCCCATCCCCACCAGATTGCTGCGATGGATCCGTTCGTAACCTTGCGCCAAAACGACTTGGACACCCAAAAGGCTCGTCCCCTTGGCCGCCCAGTCGCGGCTGGATCCGGCGCCATACTCTTTTCCGGCCAGAACAACAAGAGGGGTCTTATCTTTCTTATACAAAAGTGAGGCGTCATAAATACTCATCTTTTTGTTCTCGGGGAAATAAACCGTCCAGGAACCTTCGCTTCCCGGTACTAGAAGATTTCTCAAACGGATATTGGCAAACGTGCCCCGGGTCATCACTCGGTCGTTCCCCCGGCGGCTGCCATAGCTGTTGAAATCCACCGGATTTATCCCTTGCTCTTTTAGATAGATTCCCGCAGGGCTATTCTCGGCAATGCCGCCCGCCGGCGAAATGTGATCGGTGGTGATGGAATCTCCTAGCATAACCAAAACGCGGGCCCCCTTAATTTCTGCAATGGCCATTGGTTTCTCCGGGATGTTTTCAAAAAATGGCGGCTCCTGAATATAAGTGCTCGTCTCCTTCCATTCATACAGATCAGCGAGCTTGGTTTGGATCTGATTCCAATTTTCGTCGCCCTTTAAAACATTCTTATACCCGGCCCGGAAGAGTCTGGGTTTAAGAACCTTGGAAATAATTGCCTTAATCTCTTCTTGGCTGGGCCAAAGATCCTTGAGATAAACATCCTGACCTTTTTTGTCTTTTCCCAAAGGCTCTTGGGTTAAATCCATATCGATCCGGCCGGCCAAGGCATAGGCCACAACGATCGGAGGACTTGCCAGATAACTGGCCTTGGTCAGCGGATTGATGCGCCCTTCAAAATTTCGGTTCCCGCTTAAGACACTCACCGCCACCAGATCCGCGGCTTGAACAGCCTCGGCCACGTTCTCCGGCAGAGGCCCGCTATTGCCGATGCAGGTTGTGCAGCCGTAACCGACCAGATGAAATCCCAGCTTTTCTAAATAGGGCATCAAACCCGCTTCTTTCAGATAATCATACACCACCCGAGAACCCGGGGCAAAGCTCGTCTTCACATAGCTTTTCGGACGCAGTCCCTTAGCCACTGCATTTTTTGCCAGAAGCGCAGCCCCAATCAAAACCGTGGGGTTAGAGGTATTCGTGCAACTCGTGATGGCCGCAATGACAACCGCGCCGTGCGTGATCGGTGTCGGTCGGCCATTCTTGACGATTCCTCGTTTGCTAAAATCTTCCTCCTTCAGCCCGAAGCCGCCCTCGGATTCCGGCTGCTTGAGGATACTGTGGAATTTCGTTTTGATTTCGGACAGCGACACTCGATCCTGCGGTCTTTTGGGTCCGGCCAGACTGGGCATGACCATGGACAAATCCAGCTCCAGATTTTCCGTAAATTCCGGTTCGGTTCCTGAGCTTGAGTAAAACATCCCCTGTTCTTTCATATACCGTTCGATCAGATCCACCTCGCCTGAGGAACGACCCGTCATTGTGTAGTAGGAAAGGGTTTCTTGATCGACCGGAAAGAATCCGATCGTGGCTCCATATTCGGGCGCCATATTGGCGATCGTGGCCCGATCCGGCAGACTCAGATGATTCAAACCTTCTCCAAAAAACTCCACAAATTTTCCAACGACCCCTCTCTTGCGCAGGATCTGGGTGATGGTCAAGACCAGATCCGTGGCGGTTGCTCCTTCCCGGAGCCCTCCCGTCAGTTTAAAACCAACAACCTCCGGGGTGAGCATATAAATCGGCTCCCCCAGCATCACCGCCTCGGCCTCAATCCCCCCCACACCCCAGCCCACCACACCCAATCCATTGATCATCGTGGTATGGCTGTCGGTCCCGACCAAACTGTCCGGAAAAACGAGTGTGTGTCGGCCGAGTCTTTTTTTCATGACCCCTTTGGCAAGATATTCCAGATTCACCTGATGCACGATGCCAGTGGCCGGCGGAATCACGCGGAAATTTTTAAAAGCCTTCTGACCCCATTTGAGAAATTCGTAACGCTCGAGGTTGCGTTCGAATTCCTTTCGGGCGTTGATTGCAAAGGCCTTGGTAGTCCCGAAGCTGTCCACTTGGACCGAATGATCAATCACCAAATCGCAGGGAACCTGAGGGCTGATTTTCCGGTAATCCCCTCCCTGGCGTTTCATCGCCCAGCGCATGGCCGCCAGATCCACCACACAGGGAACTCCGGTGAAATCCTGCAGAATCACTCGAGCCGGTTTAAAAGCGATTTCGGTTCTCTGAGGGGCGCAGGGCGCCCAGTCCGCGATTTTTTGAATATCGTTCAAGGTGATCTGATAATCATCATAATTGCGCAAAGCACTCTCTAAAAGGACCTTCAGAGAAAAAGGAAGCTTCTCGTTCAAGGAAAGCCCCAACCGGCGCAACTGTGATAATTTAAAAAATTTAAAGGAACCCGTCCTTCCTTTTAATGTTTTGATGGCTAACCGGTTATCGAAAGCTCGGCTCATGAGACCTGCTCCTTTTCATCGTTGAAAGAGATCCCTCGTCACTTCGTTCCTCCCCGGCCCGCCAATTGCGCTGAAAGCCGGGGCGGGCGGGATGAAAGGTCGGGTAAAAACTCCCCGACCTCTCAAAAAATTATAAGGAATCTGTCCGATCAAGTCAATCCATGATTGTTCTTTGGGAATATCATTCCAAGAGAGCTTATTTCAAAAATTCGCTTGAAATCCAATCGGTTTAAAGTTAATATGAGCCCTCGAGGGAATTGATATGATGTTTTCCGATGGCTTATCCTTCAAGTTTGACAGTCAAGACAAAGTTTGATAGAGTGAAGTTCTCTTCATAAATTCTAACAACAGGAGGTTTTCTCATGGCTCATGTGGTGACGGAACCCTGTGTGAAATGCCGCTACACCGATTGTGTAAGCGTGTGTCCGGTGGATTGTTTTCATGA
>CAZNDW010000109.1:0-3656 GCA_964571895.1 uncultured Planctomycetales bacterium | reverse complement strand
CGGCATACAGCAAAAGCCAATTTTCTCCGACCGGCCAAGGAATGGTATTCTGCCAGCGAAAAGAGGCAAACAAGAAAAGAGAAATCAGAATAAGCACGGCTATCGACCCCCATTCAAAGCCGTTAATGAGGATTTGCAGCGGCGTCAACAGCAGGATCGTAGCCAAATTATCAAGGACAGCCAGCACGCGGGCCTTTTTGAAAACCCACGTCGCGCTCAAACCCGCGGCCATCATCATCGAGAAAAAAACTCCGGCGGAGGTCGGCGCGGAAGAAAGCCCGGACAATAAAGCGGGCTTCCAAGGGCTATGAATGAATATCACAAAATAACCAAACCATAAAAGAGCCGGTAACGCGGCGGCGATCACAGCCACAACAGAATCCCATCCATAACTTTTTATTTTTCTTTTATCAACGGAAAACTCCAGCCCGACTTCGATCATGATATAAGCCAAACACAATGAAGTGATAAGCGCCAGGGCCTCCCGTATCCCGGAGAAATCAAACGTCTGACTAGAAGCAACTCCCAAAATTAATAATGCACAAAAAACAAGAACCATAATTTCCTCAATGAAAAACTAAACCCTACTTTTTGCCATCCCCTTTGCCTTTGTTCTTCTTTTCTTCGATTCAGCTTATCATTTTTACCTCCGAAGGTTGGGTGAAAATGAAAACCGCCACCTGAATTTTATTTCAGATGGCGGCCCGACCATCAAACAGCCTCTGGAGGCGAAACCCCAGACCCTTATCTTTTCCTTATTTTACATAATTGAGGGGTCGGGGAGTTTCTCCCCGGCCCCTCATGACCAGTCGGGGACAATTGTAGAAAACACCCCGACTGGTCACATAATTCTATCAAGAGAAAAAAATTTTTCCAAATCTTTTCGCTCTGCGAATCTTTTCTTTGCATCTCTTGAAAGTAGAAAGGAATGCTTTTATCCGGGATCGATATAGGTGTATTCCTGCCCGGCGTAATTGCGCAGAACATATTTGCCATCACCGGCAGAAACAACGTAATTGGGGCTGATCGGAACTTTTCCGCCTCCGCCCGGGGCGTCGATCACATAGGTTGGCACCGCATAGCCGGTGGTGTGCCCTCGGAGTTTCTCGATCAAGTTGATTCCAACCGAAACCGGCGTGCGAAAATGTCTGGACCCCAAAATGGGATCGCATTGATAGATATAGTAGGGCCTGACCCGAATTTTCAAAAGCTCATGCATCAGCTTTTTCATAACAGAGGGTTTGTCATTGATCCCTTTTAAAAGAACGGTTTGACTCCCCAGAGGAATACCGCTCTCCACCAAGAGCTCACAGGCAAATTTGACTCTTTTGGTGACCTCTTGGGGATGATTGAAATGAATGCTCATCCAGATCGGGCTGTATTTCTTGAGCATATTGGCCAGATCGGTCGTGATCCGCTGCGGCAGTGTCACCGGGATCCTCGTCCCGATCCGCACAAATTCCACGTGGGGGATGGCTTTGAGATTTTGAATAATGCTTTCCAGCATCTTGTCGCCCAAAGTCAAAGGGTCGCCTCCGGAGATCAGCACGTCGCGGATCTTTTTGTTGGAACGGATATACTCATAGGCCGCTTCATAGGTCGATGGACTGAGCGTGCGGTTGCCGTCCCCCACCAAACGGGATCGGGTGCAAAAGCGGCAGTACATCGCGCACATCTCATTGACCAAAAACAAAACCCGATCCGGATACCGGTGAACCAGTCCGTGCACCGGAGAATTTTTATCTTCTCCACAGGGATCCGACATCTCCTCGGGGGAGGTCTCCAGCTCGTAGCCTTGGGGCACGCACTGCAACCGGATGGGGCAGTTGGGATCTTCGGAATCCATCAGGCTGGCAAAATAAGGAGGGATGGCCATCGTCAGCTTGTCCGCGCAGCCGTCCACGCCTTTTTCCTCCTGCGGGGTCATGGTGATGATCTTCGCCAAGACCTCTTTGGTCCGGATGCGCTTACGCATCTGCCAGCGCCAGTCTTCCCAGTCCAAAGGAGTGGCATCTTTAAAAAAGCTGATGACACGATTCTCTTTGGAAGTCAATTTAACGCTGGGGTGTGCGGATGTGGGGGATGGACTCTCAACGGGGTGGTGCTGAGCGTCCTTGAGAATCGTGTCAACTGGATTCATGATTTAGCCTCCTTTGAATGACGAGGTACTCATCAGCATCCTGTTATCGATGCGGGCAGCTTCCTTGGGGGTCATTCCCTTTTTATACCGGTTTGGGGTATGCCTCTCGATGGGTGAATGATTGTATCTCTCCCATCCAAATTCTAAGATCCGGTTGATCATATCTTCGTAGCTCATCCCTAAAGCCTTTGCCGTGGAATAAAAGACATCGTTCCTGGCCAAGCACGGCAAAGGATTAATCTCGAGGACATAAGGACGGCCTTCCTCATCCACCCGGAAATCCACCCGCCCGAAATCACGACAACCGACACACTGATAGGCCTTAGCGGCTATTTGTTTGAGGCGGTTCTCTAAATCCTCTGGGATAGGAGCGGGACAAACGTACTCGACCCGATCCGGTGTTAAAAGACGGGAGAAGGTATAAAAATCGTCGCCCAGATTCAGGACGCCGTCAATCTTGACTTGCACAACGGGCAGGGCCTGGGGATTTTCATCTCCCATGACCGCCACGGTGAATTCCGTGCCCCGGATGAATTCTTCAACGATGGCCGGCTGTTGATAGGCGTGGTGAATCAGCTCGATCTGCCGCTTGAGGCCCGGGAGATCTGTCACTCTCGAATTTTGACTGAGGGACTTGGAGGATCCTTCCCAGCAGGCCTTCACAATGAGCGGGAATTCCAGAAGATCGGACTTCTTGAGATCATGCCCTCGATGGGCGAGGAAAAAACGCGGGGTTGGAATTCCCTCGGCTATAAAACATTTTTTGGCAACCGCCTTATCCAAGGTTAGCCCTAAGCTGAGGGCATCCGAACCGACAAAAGGAATCCCATACATCTCCAGCAAAAGAGGCACCTGGGATTCGCGGTTGCGCCCGAATCGGCCTTCGCAGATGTTAAAAACAATATCCACGTCCAGATGTTCGATTTGCCGCAGCAGATTTCTCACATTGCCGATTCTTTCGACCGCATGGCCGCGGGACTCAAAAGCCTGGCAAAGATCCGCCAACGTCTGATCCGAATCAAATTCGGCGTTGGCATCCCTCGGCTCATCCGAGGAGACCGGCCAGTCTTTCTTTAAATCGTACGTTATTCCGATTCTCTTTTTCATAGGCGTCAAGACAAAAAAGAAGGGACCATCATCTCTTGAGTGGTCCCTTCTCAAAGGTCTATTTCAATCGAGTTGATTCTCCTTTTTTAGTTAAGAAGCCTTTCACAAAATTCGTAATAAGATTTTTCTTTTTATTTCTTAACAAATAATTTTTTATCATACACAGAAATCATTGTCAACGGTTTTTAAAAAATTCTTTAAAAATTTTATGTGTAATCGTAAGAATAGCTGTACAATACTGAGCCATCGGGAAATTTTTTATGTCGGGGCTCACCCTGAGCGAGCCCGAAGGGCGAGTCGAAGGGTCTTTCGCGATCCTTCGACTTCGCCCCTCGTGTCCCTCGGGGCTCCGCTCAGGATGAGGGGTCGGAAAAATCCCCGACCCCTCACAATACTCCCTTATAAGGAA
>CAZNDW010000108.1:0-3675 GCA_964571895.1 uncultured Planctomycetales bacterium | reverse complement strand
GCCCCCGGCCCCCCTCCACCGTGAGGCGTGGAAAAGGTTTTATGGGAATTGACGTGCATCACATCAAAGCCGATATCCCCCGGGCGGCAGCGCCCTAAGATGGCATTGAGGTTCGCGCCGTCATAATACATGAGTCCGTCGACATCATGGATCATCCGGGCGATTGTGTCCACTTCGGAATTGAAAATCCCCAAGGTGTCCGGACACGTCAGCATCAAAGCCGCCACTTGATCGCTTAGCTTTTCCTTCAACCGCCTCAGATCCAAAACCCCGCTTTTGGTTAAGGGAACAGGAATCGTCTCATAACCCGCGATGGCCGCGGACGAGGGATTGGTCCCGTGGGCAGACTCCGGGATCAGGACAAACTTTTTTTTGTTGCCCTTGGCCTTGTGGTAGGCCGCAATCATCATGACGCCCGTCAGCTCGCCGTGCGCTCCCGCCAAAGGCTGCAGGGTGAAATGATCCATGCCGGTGATTTCACAGAGCAAACGGTCCATCTCATAAAGGATTTGCAAAGCGCCCTGGGTTAAGGTGCCTCCCATCTGCAACTGCGGCAGCAAGGGATGCAGATTGGCAAAGCCCGGCAGCTGAGAAATCACCTCGGTGAATTTCGGATTATATTTCATCGTGCAGGAGCCCAGGGGATAAAAATTCGTATCGACGCAGAAATTCAACTGGGAAAGCCGCGTGTAATGCCGGACGCAATCCAACTCGGTCACCTCCGGCAGCTCGCATTTCTGGGAGCGCTGGTACTGCGCAGGCACCTCGGCCTTCACCGGCACATCAGAGGCCGGGATCTGAAAGCCGCGCCGGCCAGAAACGCTCTTTTCGAAAATCAGTTCCACAAAACCGCCTCCAGGGTCTCTTTAAATTTCACGATTTCCTCTTTGGTCCTTTTTTCCGTGACCGCCACCAGAAGACAGCGCTCCATTCCTTTATAATAGCGTCCCAAAGGAAACCCCGGGGCAAACCCCCGCTCGATCATGGCCGCCACCACACCCGAGGCCCCGACCGGCAAGACCACGGTGAATTCATTGAAGGTCGGAGAACTGCGTTTGACTTCCACCCCTTTGATCTGGGAGAGCATCCCACGGGCGAACTCGGCCTTGTCCAGATTGAGCTGGGCCAGCTCTTTGATCCCCTCTCGGCCCAAAAGGGCGAGGAAAATCACCGCCCGCAGAGCGCACAACGACACGTTCGTGCAGATGTTGGAGGTGGCCTTTTCCCGTCGAATATGCTGCTCCCGGGCCTGCAGGGTGGTGACGAAACTCCGTCGGCCACGGAGATCCGTTGTCTGCCCGACGATCCGTCCCGGCATCTTGCGGATGAATTCTTTTCGGGTCGCCATAAAGCCCAGATACGGTCCCCCGAAGTTTAAGGGCAGCCCTAAACTCTGACCCTCGCCGGTTGCGATATCCACCCCCATTTCTCCGGGGGTCTTCAGGATCCCCAAAGAGATCGGATAAACGCTTTCAATGACGAGGCTCCCTCGGCTGTGGGATTTTTCCACAAGATCGCTGTGATCGTCGATTGTGCCGAAGAAATTGGGATTCTGCACAATCACGGCCGCGGTTTTTTCATCCAAAAGCCTTTGGATTTGATCACGGTCGCTTTGGCCATGCACGACCGGGGTTTCGCTGAATTCCAGATCCAAGTTCGCGGTGTAACTCTGCAAGATGGTGCGGTAAATGGGGCTGACCCCGCCGTCCACAATAATTTTTTTGCGGCCGGTGATTCGAACCGCCATCATCATCGCCTCATAGAGGGCCGTGCCTCCGTCGTACAGGGAGGCATTGGCCACATCCATTTGGGTGAGCGTGCAGAGGACGCTCTGATATTCGTAGAGGGCCTGCAGAGTCCCCTGGGCGCATTCCGGCTGATAAGGGGTGTACGCGGTATAGAATTCTCCACGCGAGGCCAGGGCGTCGACCGCGGCCGGAATGTAGTGATCGTAATAACCGCCGCCCAGAAAGGAAATCAGGTGCACGGCATTTTTGGAGGCCAGCCGGCTCAAATGCTGGAAGACTTCGAATTCGGATTTGCCCCTTGGGAGATCGAAGGATTGCGGCCGCTGGTGCGGCTTGATATCCACAAAAAGATCGTCGATCGTCTTGACGCCGATTGCGGCGAGCATCTCCTGGACTTCCTGGTCGGTATTGGCAATATAGGGATTCACGTCTCCAGCCCCTCCAGAAATTTGCGATACTCCTGGGCGGTCATCAAATTGAGCTTCTCGTCGATATTCGAGATCTCAAGTTTGGCGATCCATCCCTTTTCATAACACGAGCGGTTGATCAAGGCGGGATCGGATTCGAGCTTGGGGTTGACCTCAACGATCCGTCCGGACATCGGCGCATAAATATCGCTGGCGGCCTTCACCGATTCGACCGAAACAAACTGCTCGAACTGCTCCACCTCGGAGTCTACCTCGGGAAGCTCCACAAAGGTAACGTCGCCTAAGGCCGCCTGGGCGTAGTCGGTGATGCCGACCGTGGCCGTTTTCTCGTCGATATTGACCCATTCATGCTCTTTGGTGTACAGGTAGTGCTCGATAGTTTCCATCTGGTCTCCTTAGGATAATGAGCGATGGCCCATCCCGATGGGCCATCGGGATGGGCCCCCCACCCAAGCCCTTTAACTCTTTAAAGAACCCTTTTTATAAAATGGTCTCGTTGCCCAACAAGCCTTTATCTTGTTTTTCTCATCTCCTATGAGAAAATTTTGTCCTTCCTGGATGTCGCCTTGAGAAATAAATCCCATTCCGATCCCTTTTTGAAGAGCCGGGGAAAAACTACCGCTGGTGACCGTCCCCACCGGCTCTAGCGAGGGGGTGCAAATCGGGTGGTGCTGCCGGGGAGACCGGCGGGTCTCGGAAATAAAAGGGATCAATTTTCGGCCGGCACCGTGTTCTCTTTGCTTCCAGAGGGCGTCCCGACCGAGGAAATCCTTTTCTAAATCAACAAATTTCATGAGCCTCGCCTCGAGCGGAGAAACGGTTTCCTCCAACTCGTGCCCGTAGAGGCTGTAGCCCATTTCCAGACGCAGAACATCCCGTGCCCCTAAACCGGCGGGCTTGACATCGGGATTCTTCAAGATCTCCCGCCATAATTCCGGGGTCCTTTCCCACGGAAAATAAATCTCATAGCCCAATTCCCCCGTATACCCCGTGCGGCTGACGATCACCCTTTGTCCCAGCACCTCAAAATAATCGAAGGTGTAATAGTCCAACTTTTCAATTCCCGGAACGATCGTCTTTAAAGCCTCCCGCGACGATGGTCCCTGAATATCCAATTTGCCGGTCTGGGAAGAGATGTCCTGAAAAAGAGCCCCGGAGGTCAAATGGTCCGTAAAATGTTCGATCATTTTGGGGCAAGTGCCGGCGTTCACCACGATCATCCATTCCCCATCGGCGATCCGGTAAACGATCAAATCATCCCTGATGCCACCGGAGGCGTTCAGCGCCATCCCGTAGCGGCAGGTCTTATGAGGCATATCGTTTAAAGGCTGAGTGACGATGCGGTCTAAACCGTTTTCTTGGCAGTCTCCCGTGATCAAAAATTCCCCCATGTGCGAGGTATCAAAAACCGTGGATTGCCGGCGGGTGGACTCATATTCGGCCAGGATGCCTTCGTATTGGAGGGGCATCTCCCATCCACCGAAGGGAACCATCTTGGC
>CAZNDW010000107.1:0-3682 GCA_964571895.1 uncultured Planctomycetales bacterium | reverse complement strand
AGGACGCCACATCTTTATCGCCTCATCAACAACGCTATTGATGAAATCACCACCTTTTTGCTTCCATACCATGTAGGGTCCTTGATAAAAGGGATGATGGAACATCAAAATAATTTTTTCCTTATCCCAACCTTCACGGATAAACTCCTCGGCAAAACATAAAGCCATGTCCCGAAGTTGTTCTTCGCTTTGATTGGGAATTTCCATGCCAATCATCTCGATTGGATCATCTGGTTCAAATTCTTTTTTGATCATGTGGATAGCCTTTTATGAAGCTCCATCCATGGAGCGGAATCCCGCCCGCCCCGAAGGGGCTGGGTACGGGATAAAATTACGACCAGAAATCCTCTTGGGAAGATCCTCCTGCGAGGAACCCTCCGGCTATATACTTTTTCATTGCCTCATTTTCATTAGAAGGCGTGTATCCCGTCGTAGCTGGTTTCCATATGCCCACCCCATTCATTCCCCCGTCTTCGGCCTTAGTGATCCTCACTAAGGTTTCTTTAGGAACGGTGTTAACGGCATGATTATCCGCTTCTCCTCCAAAAATAGATGACATAAACACCTTTGCTTTATGAAAGAGGGTATCGGTCTGATGCATAGGCATGTGCCAATTACGGGTGACACTTTGCTGCGACCCATAACGATAGTTGGATTGGTACATCCCCCCTTCGGAAAGCGCCCGCTTATCGGGGCGTGTTTCATGGGCCTTAACGGATTTTTCCGTTGCGATGTACGTCCCATGTTTCATCATCACAATGTTGTAAGGATACGCTGGATTATATTTCACGCGAAGCATCAGGCGCGCGACTTTATAAAAAGGATTGTCCGGTTTAGCCCCAATATACGGCCGGTCGGCAGGATTGGCATCCACATAAACATAATCGCCGTCGTTAATCCCTAAATCTTTAGCGGCTTGGGGATTGAGGTGTATTTGCTGTTCTCCGGCGCCGGGGGCCCTTTTATCCATGCGATAAGGATCGCCAAAATTAGAATCCCAAATCTGATGCCAGTCCACATTGCTCCACATTGAATGGACACGATGCCGCGTCTTAGGCGTTAAACAATAAAATTGAAAGCCGCGGTCCCAGAGGAAATTCGAGGTTTTTTTGACTTCCGACCACGGCATCTTGATATTACGAATAGTTCGTTTATCCCAATGTTCTTCGTCAAGCGGAATCCCATAATCATTGGGACGAATGTAAGGATTGCTGCTGACGATCACATTTTGTAAATACGGGGTTGCCTCCGGCCCTTCGCGATGGACGATAAAATTCTCCCCATATTCAATAGCTTCGGGGACATCGGCGTAGGCGTGCAGCCTGCCTGTATCTGTATAAAATGGCTGGCTCTCATGAATCTGTTCCCAAAATGGAATGCGGGGATACGTCCTAAAAAGCATGAGCGCTCCACCCGAAGGGCCGTATTTACCTTTCATAATATCCTCAAGTTTATATCCCGTGGTTGTGGTTGATGAATCCAACAACCTCTGAATATAGACTTCGCGCTGGCCTTCCAGGGCAAATTTCCAATAATCAAAGAAACGTTTATCTCCCGTCAGTTCTCCTAACTTTGCGGCAATTTGAGCCAGAATCATGATATCATCCCGGCTATCAAAAACAGGTGGAATCCCGCCTTTCCAAATTTGCAAAAACGGATTGGAGCACGAGGCGGTTACCTCTAACCCTTCAAATTCAATCCAGCTATTGGCGGGCAAGGCAATATCAGAATATTCAATGGATCCGGTCATCTGAATATCAATAGACACAATCATCTCGACATTCGGGTTGACATTCTTGATCATCTCATAACAATGTTTCGCATTGTTAATAAGGTTTACGTTCGTGTACATAATGGCTTTTGTCGGGCTAGGCATGTGGGTCTGCCCGGTGAAAACTTTACGCCCTTCTTTCGGGGTTTCAACGATAAGCGGCCGATCGCTATGATTCCAATACGCCGGCTCTTCGTCCTTAAAATATGCATGGGCTTTGACATCTTTCCCATGGGCGTTAGAATCAAGGGTCGGTTGAAACGGATCTTCGGCTACCCATCCTTTAAAACCAGGCCCTGTCCACGGCGACCCTTGAAAAACTGCGGCTTTATAATTTCCTGCCCAGCCATATACCCCAGCGCCACGCTGACCAATGTTGCCAGTGAGCATAAACGGCAGGTAAGCGGCTCGGTTCATCTGGGTGGCATGGAACCAATGATTGATCCCTTCCCCTTGATGAAGAGCCGCCGGTTTGATTGTAGCGATATCATCAGCTAACTGAACAATCAAATCTTTAGGCGCATGGGTTATTTCAACAACCGAATCTAAATCGTAATCCTTAAGGTGAAGTTTATAGAGAGAGAATAATGTCATCACCTCGATTTCTTTTCCTTCAACAGTGGTCACTTTAAAACGCCCGTCCAGCGCCGGCTGAAGACCTTTTTTAGTTAATTGCGCGCCCACATCATCGCGCGTGATCGCCGCCGGTTGATTCCTCACTTTGTCCCAAATAACAAAATCCCCTAACTTCTCATATTGTTCCTTCTTTAAGCCCTGATACTTAAAACTCGGGCCATCGGGAGATAAGGCTAACTTGTAATTTGGAAAAATTTCATGCGCCCTCAAGCGTTTAAGATTATCCGTCCTCACTAAAAATGGAAAATCCGTAAACTGAAGCACGAAATTCTCGTCGTATTGCTTTTTGTCAATCATTAAGCGCGTAATCCCTAAAAATAAAGCGGCATCCGTTTGCGGTCGGATCGGAATCCAATAATCAGATTTCGTCGCTGGGGGACTGTATTCAGGAGAGATCGTCACTAGCTTAGCTCCCCGTTCCATACATTCAATGAACCAATGGCTGTCGACCATTTTATTCTCGACCAAATTTTTTCCATCCTGAATGATGAGCTTACTAAATCGTAAATCATTAAAATCACACTCGGCATTTTGAAGGCCATGGACCCACGGATGTCCCGGGGCTTGATCCCCATGCCACGTATAGTTGGACCAAGTCCTGCCGGCCTTCGCGTCCTTTTCTTCAACACCACGGAGATGACAATCTAACAAAGCTAATGTATTACATAATCGGTACATCCCGTATTTTCCGAAAACACCCAACAATCCCATTCCTCCCCGCATCTTTATCGTTCGCGTTCCCGCCCCATCCATAATATCAATCATTTCTTTAGGATACCCCTGGGACAACAATCTCTGCCGGCCTTCCTCGCCGCTATAACGTTTGGCAATCGCGATCAAGGCCTTGCCCATGTAAGTATAAATTTCATCCCATGAAACTTTTTCAAATCTATCTGTCCCGCGAGAATTAAACTTATATTTTTCCTTATTGGCATCCGTCAGTTCCGGGAAACCGTCATCAGCCCACTCCCGCCACCCCTGACGAACAATGGGGTGTTTCAATCGATACGGCCCATAGACCAATTTATGAAAAGTATATCCTTTAGCGCATTGACGAGGATTCCAGTTAGCTGTTGCTTTATTACCATAAATATCAGTGTAGGTCTGATAGTCGTACGTATTTCCCATGCGTACGGCTATACCGTTACGGACAAAAGCCGTAACCCGGCAGGCATGCGTATCATTAGGTGAACATACCCAGGAAAATTTGCTGTCATAACGATACTGGTCACGATAAATTTTCTCCCAATCGCGGTTAGGATAATAGGCCAGCGG
>CAZNDW010000106.1:1269-3706 GCA_964571895.1 uncultured Planctomycetales bacterium | reverse complement strand
GCCAAGATTGCGATCAGTTTACCCACAGAAAATTTAAAACGGATTGAAAAAATTCGTAAGGAATTGAGGATTCAAAGGAGCGCCCTGATCGATATGGCCGTTGGCTTTTGGTTAGACAATAGGGAGGAACAGAAAATGATTGAACAGTATGAACAAGGATACCGTAAGCATCCTGAATCAATCGACGAAATAAAGGTCATGGAAAAGCTCTCCGCGGATGCGTTTGCCGAGGAGGAAGCAAAATGAGAAGAGGAGAAGTGTGGTGGGCGAAGCAGCCCCAGCCCATTGGCCGTCGTCCGGTTGTTTTGCTTTCCCGTGATGAAGCCTATTCGGTTCGCAATGCGGTCACCGTAGCCCAAATAACAACAACGGTTCGCAATATTCCTGTGGAGGTGATTTTAGATGAGAAAGACGGTCTGCCACAGGCATGCGCTGTGAATCTGGACACCATAACGACCATCCGGAAGGCTGTCTTGACAGAACGGATTTGTGCGCTCAAGGCCGACAAAATTCAGGCAATGCATCGAGCGATCAAATTTGCATTGGCTTTGGATTAGAAAATCTAGCCCTGCCGTTAGCGCAAGCACCCTTGCATAACTGATTTTCAGGAAAACCCATGCTCGATTTTATCATCCGCAAACCCCTGATCCAAAGCGCGCAGAGATTCATTGATAAGCTGAACCCCAAGGCCCAGATCCAGATCCCTCAGGATCTGCCGCTTCCCTCGGTCGGTGTCGTCAAGAAAATGGCGGTTGTGGTCTCTAAAATCAATCGCCTGGAGAACGATTTGACCCGGCTGACCAACGACGAGTTGCGCGCAAAGACCCCGCAGTTCAAATCCAGAATCCAAGAATTCTTAAGAGCCCCCCAGCAAGAGCTGAAAAAGCTCGAGCAGCTTCTCGAAGGCGCCGAAGGCCCCGAGCAGAATCAGCAGTTGACCCTCGAGCTCGATCAGGCCCGGGGGCGCCTCAAGAAGATTAAAAAAGAGGCCCTGGATGCGGTCCTGCCCGAGGCCTTTGCGCTGGTCCGGGAGGCGGCCCGTCGGGTTTTGTCCCTGAGGCATTTTGATATCCAGTTGGTGGGAGGGATGGTCTTGAACGAGGGCAAAATCGCCGAGATGGCAACCGGCGAGGGAAAAACCTTGGTTGCGACCTTGCCCGCGTATCTGAATGCCTTAACCGAAGCCGGGGTCCACATCGTGACGGTGAATGATTATCTGGCCCGGCGCGACCGGGAATGGATGGGGCCTGTTTATGAATTCTTGGGGTTGACCGTCGGCGTGATTCAGCACGACATGAATCCTTCCGAGCGCCAGGAGGCCTACGGATGCGACATCACGTACGGGACCAATAATGAATTTGGCTTTGATTATCTTCGAGACAACATGGTGAGCTTCAAAGAAGAGATGGTGCAGCGCGGGCATGCCTTTGCCATCGTCGATGAGGTCGACAGCATCCTCATCGATGAGGCCCGCACACCCCTCATCATCTCCGGCCCGGCGGAGGAGTCAACGGACAAATATTATCGCGCCAACGACATCGCCAAAAACCTTAAGGGCCGGCGCACCACCGAGAAAGACGAGATCGAGGCCAAATCCAAAAATGAGGACCTCGCTCAAGGGTTTGATTACCTCGCGGATGAGAAGGCCCGGTCGATCGCCTTGACCGAGGCGGGCGAAGCGAAATCGGCGCAGCTTTTTGGCGTGGAGAACCTGCATGAGATGGAAACGCTCGAGTACCGCCACCACGTTCTGCAGGCCCTGCGGGCCAAGGAATTTTTCCGGCTGGATGTGGATTATGTGGTCCGCGACGGCAAGGTGGTGATTGTGGATGAATTCACCGGCCGGATGATGCCGGGCCGCCGCTGGTCGGACGGCCTCCATCAGGCCATTGAAGCCCAAGAGGCAATCAAGATCGAACGGGAAAACCAGACGCTGGCGACCATCACCTTTCAGAATTATTTTCGGATGTATGAAAAGCTTGCCGGCATGACCGGCACCGCCCACACCGAAGCCAACGAGTTTAAAGAGATCTACAACCTGGACTGCGTGGTTTTGCCCGCCAACCGGATTCTGCAACGGACAAACTATCCCGATTGCGTTTATAAAAGCGCCCGAGAGAAATTCCAGGCGGTCGTGGAGGAGATTGCCGAGCTCAACAAGAAGGGACAGCCGGTTTTGGTGGGCACGATCTCGATTGAGAAATCCGAATTGCTGTCGCGGATGCTGAAAAGTCGGGGCATCCCCCACCAGGTTTTGAATGCCAAGTACCACGACCGCGAAGCCCACATCATCGCCCAGGCCGGCCGCTACCAGGGCGTCACCATCGCCACCAACATGGCCGGCCGCGGCACCGACATCATGCTGGGCGGGAATGCCGAGTATCTGGCCAAAAGCCTTTTGGAGCAAAAACTTCAAAAAGAAAATACTCCCGATGCC
>CAZNDW010000106.1:0-1169 GCA_964571895.1 uncultured Planctomycetales bacterium | reverse complement strand
GCCCGGGATGAGTTATTGCAAAAGTTTTTAAAGCAGTTTAGAGAAGAGGTCTTAAAGGAGCACAAAAAGGTCGTCGAGGCCGGGGGGCTGCACGTCTTGGGAACCGAGCGCCACGAGTCGCGCCGGATCGATAACCAGCTGCGCGGCCGTTCCGGGCGCCAGGGGGACCCGGGGTCTTCCCGGTTTTACGTCTCCTTGGAAGACGATCTCATGCGGCTTTTTGCGTCGGATCGCATCATGACCATCATGGATAAGCTGGGCATGGAAGAAGGGCAGGTCATCGAGCACCCGTGGGTCAGCCGGGCGATTGAGATCGCCCAGAAGAGGGTCGAGACGCACAATTTCGAGATCCGCAAACAGCTTTTGGAATACGACAATGTGATGAACAAACAAAGGGAGGCCATCTATGGCCTGCGGCGATCCATCCTGGAATCGGACAACGTTAAAGAGGAAATCCTGCAGGCTGTGGATATGACCGTACACGCGATCGTACACGATTACTTTTCTTCTCGGGAAAAGGATGCGGAGGGGGATCCCCAGGCCTTGACGGCCTTGATGTTCGATTTTAAAACAAAGCTTGGCCTGGATCTCGGCGGCCCTAAGGAAGAGATCCAAGAGATGTCCCAAGACCAGATGAGCGGGTGGATGGTCCAAAGGCTCACGGAAATTTATGACCTCAAGGAACAAGAGATGACACCGGGAGATCTGCGGGCCTTGGAGAAGATCCTTTTTTTGAACACGATCGATGCCAAGTGGAAAGATCACCTTTATGCGATGGATCAGCTCAAAGAGGGAATCGGCTTAAGGGCCTACGCCCATCGCGATCCTTTGGTCGAATACAAACAAGAAGCCTTTGAGATGTTTCAGGCGATGTATGAGTCGATCCATGGGGAGGTGGCGGAGACGATCTTTAAAGTCCAGCCCGTCCGTCATCCCGAAAGACCCAAGGGAGTTTTTAGTGTCTTGCCGCAGCAGTTGGTGCATGAGGATTTTTCCGGTCTTGCGTCGGCGGCTGCCGCCGCTTCCGCGGCGGCAGCCGCCGGGTTCCCGGAAGAAGGAGAAAATCCTGCGCTGGGTTCTATTCTCCCCCAGCCCCCGCGTGAGTCCCCCGGTTCTTTTCGACCCTACCAAAAAGAAGGCCCCAAAGTCGGCCGCAACGACCCCTGCCC
>CAZNDW010000105.1:0-3787 GCA_964571895.1 uncultured Planctomycetales bacterium | reverse complement strand
CGAAAGGCGCGGGATAATACGTGGTCAGAGTAATGGATTCGGCGTAAAGGCTTTGCTGGGTCAGACAAAAACTGAGAAGAAATAAGGAAAGAAAAAAGATTTTTTTCATAAGCCCCTCCTTAGGATATGCCCCTTACTGTTGCCTTTTTCAACCCAAAAATTGCAATTGCAGTTCAATTGCAATTTTTGCCCGAAGGGCCCACTGATTAAATCTCGAAGAGATTTAATCAAGCCGTGGGGGTTGAACCCAAGAGTTTCATCTGAAACTTTTGGGTTCAATGATAAGCCTCTATGCCTTTTCTGATTGAAGGATAACATACGATTTTATCTTATCAAACCCCTCCCTCAAGAAACATTTTTGTGCGCTCCGTCAAGGCTTCAAAAAGCGGCTGGGTAGCTTCAAGAAACTCCCTGATTTCTTTCCATCGGTAGTCGAGATACTCGTGGGCAAGCATGTTGCGCAACCGCACCCATTCGGCGAGCTTGGCGCAGGCGTCGTCTTTGTCAAACGGTTTGATACTGCCAAGCGCAATCAGGAATTCGCGATAGGTTTCCGGCAGAGGACGGCGTTCGCTCGCCCATACGGTGCGCGCGATATCTACCGAGGAGTTTACCATATGCTCAATCCAGTGCTCAATGCTGCGTTTGAGATCTTTGTCATTCAGGTACTGCGCTTGGGTAACCCCCTGAAACCGGGGATATTCTTTGACGGCCTCTGATAAAAATTCAACAATCTCCTGCAGACGTCTTTTGTCCGCTGCAGAAAGCGATGCCGAGCGCATAAAAGTGCGGTAATATTCATCTGCGGTCTTGTACCAGGCGTCCGCCTCTTCGCTTAAACGCCGTACTTCTGCCATGTAGCGGTCATGGTCTTTGAGTGTCAAAATAGCGCCGGTTCCGATAATCGGCCAGGCGATTTTTGCCGGCGCGCGATTCAATATCACGAGGTCCACTTCCACACCGACAATCTTCTCGATTTGTCTCCATATCTGTTGCTCGCGCTCCCCGCCCCCCTCTACAAGGAACACACCGACATCCCAATCAGAAGCGTTGCGCGCGCGCCCTGTGGCTTGCGAGCCAAAAAGAAATGCCATCACCACGTCATCGCGTTTATCGAAGTATTCCTTGAGTTGGTTGATTGTCTCCTCGCGGTTGGACATGGCCATAGTATATCACGAAAGAAGCCGAATGAAAACGGCCCTTCCAAGGGATAGATTCTACCTTAAGTCTTTTAGAATTGCCTCAAGCTCTTTGACTTTATTTTCTAAGGATTTTAAGCGGGCCTTCTCTTTTTCAATCACCTCGGCCGGGGCTTTTTGGATAAAGCGTTTATTCTTAAGACGCCGGGAAATGCTTTTAAGGTGCGCTTTTTGCTCATTCCGTTCTTTGACGATCCGCTCTTTTTCTTTCTGGATATCAATCATCCCTTGAAGAGGGATAAAAAATTTGATTCCCCCGACCATCCCGCTGACACTCTCTTTCGGCTTGGCTCCCGATGCCTCTTTTCTCAAATCTTTAATCTTGGCGAGCCGCCTGAGGAGGGCTTCATGGCTTTTGAGAAAACTTAAGGTATCGTTTTGAGCTCCAACCTGTGGTGAGCGCAGTCGAACCACGAAAACGATATCAATCGCTTCTTGAGGGCTGACATGGCAGGAGCTCTTAAGATTACGGATCGTGCCGATGAGCTCGATCAAGGTGTTCATCTGGCGCTCGACGTTTTTATTAATCCATTTCCTCTGAAACTTAGGCCAATGGTCTTTAGCCAAAGACCCCGGCTCTTGGGTGATTCGGCTGTAAAGCTCTTCCGTTACAAAAGGCATAAAGGGGTGAATCATCCGGAGGCTTTGGTTGAGGACATAGAGTGAAACCTGCTGGATCGATGGCTCCCCAAAGCGCTCTTTGATCATCTCCAGATACCAATCGCAGTAATTGTGCCAGAAGAATTCATAAATCAATCCTTCCGCTTCAGAGAACCGGTATTGTTCTAAAGATCTTTCAAATTTCGGAACAGTTGTGTGGAGCTTAGAGAGAATCCACCGGGAATATAAATCCAGATTTTGGGGCTGAAGATCTAATGGATGGGTAAAAAATTCTTTCGCGTTTTGATCATCAGAGACATTCATCAACACCAGACGAGCGGCGTTCCAAATTTTATTGGCGAAATTCCGGCCGATCTCAAACTTCTCTTTGGAGATGAAAAGATCCTCGGCGGAATTAAGGATCAGGCTGAAGCGCAGGGCATCCGCGCCGTATTCCTGAATGATGTCCATCGGATCAATGGCATTCCCCAGGGATTTCGACATCTTCTGACCCGTTGTATCCCGGACGGTGCCATGGATGTAAACTTTGGAAAAAGGAATGTCTCCCATAAATTCCAACCCCGCCATGATCATCCGGGCGACCCAAAAGAAGATGATCTCGGCGGCGGTGAAAAGGGTGGCGGTCGGATAAAAATAATCCAGATCTTTTTTGTTTCGAGGCCAATACAAAGTGGCAAACGGCCACAGCCAGGAAGAAAACCAGGTGTCTAAAACATCTTCGTCTTGGATAAGACGGGAGGATTGACAGCGCGGACAGCTTTGCGGGGGTGTCTGGGTGACGATCAGATTTTGATCCTGCGGGCAATCCTGGCAGTACCACACCGGAATGCGATGCCCCCACCAAATCTGGCGGGAAATGCACCAGTCCCGGATATTCTCCATCCAATTCAAGTACACTTTAGTCCACCGCTTGTGGTAGAACTTGATCTTTCCTTTCTTGACAACGTCGATGGCGGGTTTGGCCAGCGGCTTCATCTTCACAAACCATTGTTTTGATAAATAGGGCTCGACCGTGGTAGCGCACCGGTAACAATGGCCAACCGAGTGCGTGTGGTCCTCTATTTTTTCCAGAAGCCCTTTTTCTTTAAGGGCCTCGACCACTTTCCAACGGGCCTCAAACCGATCCAGCCCGGCAAAAACGCCCGCATTCTCATTGAGCCTGGCATCGGGATGGAGGATATTAATGAATTCCAGATGGTGGCGCTTTCCAATCTCGAAATCGTTGGGATCATGCGCCGGTGTGACCTTGACCGCCCCGGAGCCGAATTTCGGATCCACAAACCCATCCACGATGATTTTGATCTCCCGGTTGATCAAAGGCAGAATTAAAATTTTTCCGAGGGATTTTTTGTAACGTTTATCATTGGGATGGACCGCAACCGCGGTGTCCCCCAGCATGGTCTCGGGTCGGGTCGTGGCCACAACCACAGATGCGGAAGGATCTTCTTTGTAGGGATAACGGATGTGGTAAAGGCTTCCCTTGATTTCTTTATGTTCGGATTCCTCATCGGATAAGGCGCTCTGGCAGCGCGGGCACCAGTTGATGATATACTCTCCTCGATAAAGGAGCCCTTTTTGATAAAGCCGGACAAAAACACCTCGGACGGCCTCGCTGTAATGCTCATCCATCGTGAATCGGGCCCGGTTCCAGTCGCAGGAAGCTCCTAATCTTTTGAGCTGCTGGATGATGGTGTCCCCATATTCTTCTTTCCAGCTCCAGAGTCTTTTTAAAAATTCTTCCCGCCCGAGGTCTTGGCGTTTCTTGCCTTCCTTTAAGATCTGTTTTTCGACGACGTTCTGGGTGGCGATCCCCGCATGATCCGTTCCCGGAAGCCAGAGCGTTTCAAAACCTTTCAGGCGCTTGTACCGGATGAGAATATCCTGAAGCGTATTATTGAGGGCATGGCCCATATGCAGGATTCCCGTGATGTTGGGCGGGGGCATCACCATGCTGAAAGGCTTTTTGT
>CAZNDW010000104.1:0-3788 GCA_964571895.1 uncultured Planctomycetales bacterium | reverse complement strand
TGCTGCATTGGACCTTCGGGTATCCGGCTGAAATATGGTCAATCACTACCAACTCGCTTAAGGAATACTGCCGTTTGAGGATTCCGACCACTTCCTCCCAGACCGATTTGACGGAGGCCTCGTGGGTGACTCCGTCTGAATTCCTTTGCGCCCTGATGGCAAGGCTGATTCGTTTTGTGATGGCCAGCGCACGATTCGCCTGTTCATAGATTCGCTTCATGATGTCCTGAGCATGGGAAAGAGCTTCGTCCCGATCCTTGAAGCGCCCCTCCTCGGCACGAATCAGGTGGCTTTCGATCATGCCTTTGACCGTATAAAGGATATTGACCACGTTATGCTGCAAATTCAGCATGGAATCCTCCGGCTCGGAATCATTTCCTTAAACCCTCCGCGATTCTCATGAGTTTCTCTGGAAGATCAAAAAGAAGAGCGTGCATCCGGTGGGCTGCGCGGAGCACCCGTTCAAAACCTTCCTGCGTTTGCTTTCCTCCGTCCCGGATTTCGCGGGCCATCTTCTCCCGCTCCCGGAGGAGGTCTTCTGCAATTTTCTGAAGCTCATTGATCTTCTTTTCCATATCCTTTGAGTGATCTCCCTTTCAAAACAAAAATGGCTGAGTCGCCTTTTCTTTCGGCAACCCAGCCACCGTATCTCCTCAAGGGAGATTTAGGTCTGTAGCTTTGCGCCCGGTCCTTTCGGACCGTTTGCCTCCCCGCCAAATTCTGGGGCAGGGATCCGCTCAACGCGGATTTATCGGATCAAATCTTATCGAGCGAAAGAAGCTCGTGAATCTTCCTGAGGCTTGCTTTTGCCTCCTTCGCAGGTTCCTCATCAAGACATTCCCGGAACTTTAAAATATGGGCCGTAAGATGAGCCGTCTCCAGGAAGGCCTCCATCGAAATGGGAACCAATTTGGCCTTGAGGAACTGAAGCCTTTTCAGAGCGAAGAGGAAGTATTCTTCTTTTTTAACACCTGCCGCATTTGGACATGTTTCAAGGAATTGCCACAGTTCACGAATGACTTCCCGGATCACCAGAAAATCGGCAAGGGAATGAGCTTCCCCTTTCCAGTAATGGGTGTCGCCCTCTCCCGTCCGGTTTGGATTTTCTTGATTCATTTCCGGTACCGTTCCTTTAACACGCATGGAGTTCACCTCCTATGGCCTCTTCCGTGGCCTTCACCTGGGCGAGCCAGATCCGATAGGCCTTCCGGCGAAGCCAGCGGTAGTATTTCTTAACCCCTCTTTCGATTCTGGTTCTTTTCTGTTTCATGGCTCCTCATCCTTTCTAAGCGGCAGCCAGGATCTTCCTTCCGTCGAACCCGAGCTGGCCGTAAATGATTCCAAGCATTTTCAAAGCGCCCCTCCGGTGACTGGCCTTAACCTGAGGATAATCTTTAAGATACCGTCTCAAATACTGAAAGGCCCTCCCTACCCTGCCACCGGCGTTACCATCCACGAAATGGTGTTCGATTTCATCGAGAAAGAATTCGTGCCTGAGAAGGTTTTGATCATTACAGACTTTCGTCCTTTCGATCGCGAGGAGGAGCGCGGCAACCCGGTTGTTCACCCAGGCCTCATATTTCTTTGCTGTGCTTTCGCACGCATCGATAGTCATCATTTCTGCCCCCTGCGGTTGATCCTTAGAACGCGAAAGCTGTGTATACACGACTTCGCCACCTTCTCCATTTTCAGACGCCACCACCATGGCCTGAAATATTGCCTCTTTCCCAAAACATCCGAAACCTTGCCGTAGTCAGCCATGGAAAAACAATCGCCTGATTTCTCATAGTAACTGGCGAACGAGCGGAGAAGGAACCAGTGCCGGTATAGAAAATGCGCCCACTCCATATGGTTGGTCGGCGCTTCGGATAGGATTGCATCCGATAATTGCTTTACAATGACTTTAAGACGGTGCTGCTCCGGTAAGAGGAACTCTCCTAGACAAGTGAGGTGTGCAAGAATTTTGTCCTTTTTTTCAGGGTTGACATGTGTGGGACTGTTACGGACCACCCCGTAAACACTCATCGAAAGGAACCATAGGGCGTGCCGGGCGTTGTGGAATTCCTGCCCCGTTCGCCTCTCTTCGGGGTCTTCAGAATTGACAGATTCGACCAATACCGCAGGAAAGTTATCCTTCCAACCTTCTCCCCATAGCCGTGAGGCTTTCCTATGCGCATTTCTCTCAAGTTGCTCAACATCGATTCTTCCTAAATTTTTAACAACCTGTTTCTCCATTACCTTTAACCTCGTTTCCCTTTAGTTTGTCATTCTAAACGAAAGCTACCACCGGACCTTTTAATTTTCAAGACCACCTCAAAAGATAGTTTTTTTCATAGGACTTTCTATTTTTGACATCCTTCATATCATGATGTAAACTTATGTGTTAGAGCGGTTGGAAGTCCAATTTCGGAGATTCTCAGGCTGCTGAAAATTCTTCTAAGACGACCATGTATAGAGAGATACGTGAAAGGTACCGGAAGGAATTAACGGATTTCCCTCATCTGAGGCGGCCTCTCATCGGGGCTGTCATTAAGGAGACGCGTGTGGATAAGGGCATCCGACAGATGGATTTTGCGGAAAAAATGGGTCTGAACCTCTCGACGCTCAAATCCATTGAGAACGACCACCAACAGGCGACGACCGTTGAAAATCTGACTAAGTTCGCAAAGGAGCTTGCCCTCACGGCAGAAGAGATTATCCTCTTGGGACGGGAAAGAGATCCGGCCAATTATTTCGTCTGTAAGCGGACACCGCCGCCTGCCATTAAGGGGATCCGCAAAAGGAAAAGATTCCCCGAAGAATGGCGCGCGAGCCTGAGGCTTCGTTTGAAAGATTTTGATATCACGCCCATCTCGCCCCCGATCACAACCCGAAAGGACTTTTTCCTCGGAAGATTGGTCCTCCCGCCAAAACGAAAGATCGAAAAGCTTTGCTTGGGCGTTCACCACACCGTCATTGGGTTTGTCTCCTCGGGATATAATGTACAGGTTCGCTATGCGGGGATGGTGACAACCTTGACCGGCAATCAGGGATTTTCACTCGACGGGGCCTTCCCCCACGAAATCTCCAATGAGGATGAGGACACGGCGGCCGTCATTTATCTCTTAACCAAATTCCCAAATTTTGAAAAAGGCCGCATCATGGACCATAGTCAGAGCGACGAGGGCGAGGGACTTAATATCGCTCACGGGATTCATCAGATTCGAAAGCACAAATCCGATCGGGCGGATAGGCTTATCGCCGTGACCCACTTGGCCGATCTCACTGATTCCCTGGATCACGAGCAAATCGCAAAACTCATGCGAATCAAGAAAGGCTCATCCGTCATTTATTGGGAAAAGATCGAGGATCTCCTTGCAGGAACCGGCGTTTCCATGGAAGAGTTTCTCTTATGGTGCCGGAGGCAGGAAAAAAGTCCCCTTTCCATGGCCACCATAAGCACGCGGGCGTTAATCGACTACAGCGGCTATCATGGAGTTAAAATCTACTCCAGTGTTCCTCAGGCGACACGTAACGAATTCTTTTGCGGAGAACTTCTGATCGAAGGAGAAGCCACGCGACCCGGAAAAAACTGGAAAAGAAAAGACAACGCCATGGTCGCCCTCTACGTCGAAGAAGGCGAAATTGAAATCACGGTGGGGAAACGCCGGAGCCCTTTATCCCTCCTTAAAGGTGAAAGCGCATACTTCGACGGAAGCCTTGACTATAGCTTGAGGAACCCCGGCGAGGTTCAGGCAAAGGGTTTTTTTGCCTCTTCGCCCGGAATTGTATTCTAGGATTTTTCGACG
>CAZNDW010000103.1:0-3808 GCA_964571895.1 uncultured Planctomycetales bacterium | reverse complement strand
GCGAAGGCGGCCTTCCCAAAAAAAGGGCTCAGCCGAAACGGCTTTAAGCCCCGCACAAGCCCCACCACGGCGTTGGCCTTGTCCGCAAAGATCGCGTCAATGGAAAACCGCATGAACAGCATGTGGATGGATTGGCAGCGGGTGATGACGAGGCCCTCGCCTTCCGGCAGGGATGAGCGGTTGAGAAGCCCGATGAGACGGGAGAAAAATGTGTCGGCGATTGGGGCGTGGCCGGCGATAACGGTACCGCGCGTGAGGTTGGTAATCTTTAAACTGGCTTGGCTCAACTGAATAACATTTTGTCTTTCGCTCTTCGGTTACGGAAACGATACCCGTATCGTCTTTCGGTAACGTTTGTCGTCAAAAAAACGAATAACGTGACCTTAACCGAAACGGGCTTCGTAGCCCTGACCGAAAGACGTAACCCACTTATGAGTCTACGATGTCCTGATATTTATCAATTACGGATTAAAAACATTCTTATCCAGACGGATCCCGCGGGTGATCAGGTCTTCGTAGCACAAGGGAACATATCCGGTTGACTTGAATTCCCCCAAGACGTTTCCTTCGGAGTCCAGGCCTTTGTTTTGAAAGACAAAAATGTCTTTCAAATCCAGCTGATGCCCGCCCTCCAGCATCCCCGCGACTTCGGTGATGCCGGTGATTTTCCGGGTGCCGTCGGGAAATCGGGCCACGTGCACGATCACATCAATGGCGGTTGCGACCATCTCATACATGGCCCTTAAGGGGAGATCGATCCCGCTTAAGAGCATCATGGAGCTTAAGCGCACCAGCACGTCGCGGGTGGAGTTGGCATGGAGGGTCGTCAGGGACCCGTCGTGGCCGGTATTCATGGCCTGGAGCATGTCCAGAACCTCGGGCCCGCGGCACTCGCCGATGATGATCCTATCCGGCCGCATCCGGAGGGTGTTGATGAATAAATCCCGGATCGTGACCTCTCCTTTTCCTTCCACGTTCGTCGGGCGCGATTCCAGCCGCCCCCAGTGGCTGTGCGGCTTAAGCCTAAGCTCGGCGGCGTCCTCGATCGTGATGACCCTCTCGCCGTCGGGGATAAAAAGAGAGATGACATTAAGAAGTGTAGTCTTGCCCGCACCGGTCCCCCCGGAGACAATGATGTTCTTGCGGCCCAAGACGCCCGCATGCAGAAAATCTGCCATTGACTGGGACAGGCTGTGGAAGCGATGCAGCATGTCTTCGATCGTGTAACGCTCCTGGCTGAACTTGCGGATCGTAATCATGGGGCCGTTCAAGGACACCGGACGGATGATGGCATTGATGCGAGAGCCGTCGGGAAGCCGGGCATCCACCATGGGGACCGACTCGTCGATCCGCCGTCCCAAGGGCGCGATGATGCGGTCAATCACCGCCCGCACCTGCTCTTCGGAAATAAACCGTCTATTGGTCAAAATGAGCTTTCCGCTCTTCTCGATGTAAATTTCTTCTTTCTTGTTGACCATGATGTCGGTCACCTCGGGATCCGCCAAGAATTCTTCCAACGGCCCCAGCCCCAGGCTCTCGTTGACGATCTCTTTCACCAAACGGGAGCGCTCCTCGTGAGAGGAGATCATGGCATGGGCTTCTTCCGCCAAGAGATTGCTGACCACCTTTTCGGTATTCTCTTTAATCCTTTGGAACTGCTGGGGGCTGCTCAGGGCCTCGGGAGACAATTCCTTAAAATCCATTTTGGCAACGAGCTTCTCATGAATCTTCTTTTTCAGCTTGATGATCTCATCCTCTTCTGCCAGAGGATACCCCAGACGGCCTTGATCCCACGCCCCGGGCTGCGCCAGCCCGAACCGCTCCCAGAATTCTCCGGGCTTGCCAAAATCTTCGGTGGTGCGCAGCTTCGCGATCTCCGTTGATTGAACAAAAACCTCCAGACCGGAAAGATCGCTGACCATTTTATGGAAGGCCTCGCTCACGCGGCTTTTGGGGCTGTCGATCACGCAGGGAACCCCCCGGTTGAGGGCCATCCCCACCACCTTGCCATCGGAGGGGATGTGGGCAAAGATGTCGGCGGCCAAGGCGGAGCGCACCTCCTGCCAGGCGACCCCGCCCCGGCTTTCGGAACGATTCAAAATCAATTTCACCATCTTCGCGGGAAAATGCAGGCTCTGGAGCACATCCATGGCCCACTTGATTTGGTAGACCGCCAGGACATCCGGGGTCCCAACCAAAAAGATCAGATTGGAATAATCCAAGACGGTGATCAGGGTCTCGCTGAAGGCCTTGCCCCCGTCGATGATGATAAAGTCGTAGAGCGGGATGATCTTCTTTAAGAAAAGCTTGATGTTATCCGGGGTGATATGGCCGACTTGACGGACATGGGTCACCGCCGGCAGGAAATCCAGCCCCGAGGGATGGGAAATGACGTACTTCTTGATCTCTTCCTGCTCGGCGGTCTTTTCGATTTCCGGCAGGACGTCCACAATCGAGTAGCGGGGAGCCAGATTGAGCATCCTCGCCATGTCCTGAGCCGCCTGGAAATCCAAATCCAAAAGCAAAACCCTCCGGCCGCCCAGGCCTAAGGCCGTCGCCAAATTAACGCTCACAAAGGTTTTCCCCACGCCACCTTTGTTGCCGAAAACCGTGATGGTCTTTGAATCCATGTTGTCCGCGGAACTTTACTTCTTTTCTAAACTGTAAACGATAGGCACAGTCACGTTCAATTCCTGGAGGTCTGCGCCGGGAGGAAAATTAGAATAAGGGGCTAATTTTTGGGCTGCTTGAAGAGCGCTTTCATCAAAAAGGTCGTATCCCGAGGATTCCTTGACCGCCGCATACGCCAGCGTCCCATCGCTTAAAATGTGCAAGGCCAATTTGACCGTGCCTTCCCAGCCGTACTGCCGGGCCTCTTCGGGATAGACGATCGCGCCGGCAATCCTTTTTTGGACCAAGTCGGAATACGCGGCTCCATCGGGGATCAAAGGACCGCCCGCCCTGTACCTTTCTGGTGTAGGGCCCGCTGGCCGATTCCGTTGAAGATTGGTAGGCAGGGCCAAGTCTTTGGAAAAGGCTTTCTGGCTGTAGACGATGGGGGCGGTGACCATGAGCTCGGCTAAGTCCAGCTTCGACGGGAAGGGTTGATAAGGAGCTAAGAGCTTCACGGTATTTAAAGCGTCTTTATCGAAAATGGTGTAACCCGAGGATTCTTTCACTTTGGTATCCGCCAAAGAGCCGTCCTTAAGAAGGTGCAGCGTCAATTTCACGGTCCCCTCCCACCCCTTTCCCGTGGCCTCAAAAGGATACGCGATCGCCTTCGCAATCCTCTCCTGAAGGGATCGGACATAGGCCCCGATCAATTCGTCCTGATCTTCTGCTGATTCCTCCGATGCAAGATCGGATGGCCCTGATGCGAGATCAGCTTGTTTTTGAGGGGGATTTTCTTTCGGTGCGATCGATGCGCTCGGAAGAGAAGAATCCATCCCGGTGGCTTTTGGGCTGATCTTTGAAGAGATCTCTTCTGGAAAAGGAGATTCCCCCTCCTTCGAGGCGGTCTCCTGTTCTTGCGCCTTTTTTTGCCTCAAGATCGTGGGCGTTAAAGTGATCACGAGCTCGGTGTCCGTATTGGCCGTGGGGTTGCGCCGCCAGCGGAAGGCCGCGCCCAGGAGTGGGATGTCGCCCAAAAAAGGGACCTTGCTGACCGTCTCTCCCTCATTATGCTTGATCAGCCCGGCCAAAACCACGGTCTGGCCGTCGTCCAGCAAGAGCTGGGTCTGGGCCGTTCTCGTGGAGAAGGCCACGTTTTCGCCGACGGCATTGGCTTTATCGACGTCGCTGACTTCAA
>CAZNDW010000102.1:0-3851 GCA_964571895.1 uncultured Planctomycetales bacterium | reverse complement strand
TTGCTTTCCTTGACCGCATTGTCCGGCAGCCCGACAATCACCATGAAGGGAAGACCGTCGCTTATGTCCACCTCAATCGTTACCGGATAGGCCTCCAACCCCAAGATACCGAAACTATAGACTTTGGCTAGCATATTCAGAAAGGTTACAAAAAGATTTTTGGAATGATCGGTTTGCGTTAAAAGGGGAAATCCGTTAAAGCTTTGCGGATAAGAAGAAGGGAAAGGGGGAAAGGCCTTGCTTTTTTTTGTCTCAAGATTATAATGATACCCAAAGGCTTAGACGATAAATTAGCATATTTTCTTTTGCGCGTCAACGTTAAACCAATTCCATACACCCCGGCCGTACACCACAATATTGAGCCCTCGGGAGATTCGCCGACGGCTTATCCTTAAATCCTGTGTGGGAAAATTTTTTAAAGCAGATAGTCCATAATAAGGTTTTGATCGTCACCCTGTCCGTATGGGCGGTGGCTCAGTGCGTCAAAGTCCTGCGGGGGGCCCTTAGGGAAAAGAGATTCGATTTTCGGTGGTTTATCGGCACCGGGGGCATGCCCTCCAGCCATGCGGCCGGTGCCACGGCCTTGGCGGTCACTTGTGGCTTGGAATACGGGTTTGACTCAGCGGCCTTTGCCCTGGCGGTCGTCTTTGCCATGGTCACGATGTTTGATGCCCAAGGGGTTCGTCGGGCCACGGGACAGCAGGCGGGGATCTTAAACAAAATCATGAATGATATTTATTGGCGGGGTAAAATTGAAGCTGACCATTTGAAGGAGCTCATTGGCCATACGCCCATTCAGGTTTTTATCGGATCTTTAATGGGTTTTATCCTGGCCATTGTGTTTTATAGGATGGGGTGAGGGATTCGCTTACGCTGAAAGGGCCCCCGCCGCTTTGCAAAGCGGCGGGGGCCCCATGAAAATTCGCAATAAGAGGCCGAAGGCCTGGAGAACAAGGAGGAAAATTCTGTGGACAGAAAATGGTTGGTGACGGGTATAGCGTTTGTTTTGGTCGTCCTGGTCGCTTTGGGAATGATATTTTCTAAAAGAAAAGAATCGAAGAATCCGACCGATCTTAAGGCCCCTCTAAAGAGCCCTCAGGAATTGTCTCAAGAAGCACTGTCTTTTAAGAAAGAGCACGAGTGGCTGAAGGCCAAAGAGATCTACGGAACGCTGATGACCCACTATCCGGATTATGAAGATATGGAGGCCGTGCAAAAAAACCTGGAGGAGGTTAATCTCCGGATGATCTTTTCCAACAGCCCCTCCCCCCAAACCGTCGTGTATGAAGTGCAGAATGGAGACACCCTCGGGAAGATCGCCAAAAAATTTTCTACCACCGTTGACCTTATCAAGAAGAAAAACAATTTAACGAGCGACATCATACAAACAGGCAGGAAGCTATATGTCTGGATGGGGACGTTCCATATCTTTGTGGACAAATCTCAAAACATCCTCATCTTAAAAGACAGGGAGGACGTGGTGAAAGTCTATGATGTCGCTACCGGGGCTAACAACGTCACCCCGGTGGGGACCTTTAAGATCACAAGCAAGCTCGTTGATCCGGTCTGGTTCAAGGCCGGGGCCATTATCCCACCCGAAAGCCCGCAAAATATCTTAGGCAGCCGCTGGCTCGGATTTGATTTGCCTGGTTATGGGATCCATGGGACAGTCGAACCCGATCAGATGAGGGCGCAGGTCACAGCCGGCTGTATACGGATGCGCAACGAAGACGTTGAGGAATTGTACAGTCTGATTCCCATCGGCACAACCGTCGTGGTCAAAGATTAATCGTTTGGATAACCTAAGTCACGATTGATTCGAGGCGTCCGAGCCCCGATGGCCCATCGGGGCTCGGACGCCCTTGAGGAAGGAATGGTCAATCGATGTTCGGATTAGATTTCGAGAGACCGATCTCAGAGCTGGAAGCCAAGATCAATGAGCTGAAGAATTTTGGCTCGGATAAGAATATTGACTTGGGCCCGGAAACCAAGAAGCTCGAGCGGAAGCTCGAGAAAATGAAATCCGACGTTTACAATCATCTGACCCCTTGGCAGAGAGTGCAGATTGCCCGGCATCCCCAGCGGCCCTACACCTTGGATTACATCCGAATGATGACGACCGATTTCTTGGAGCTCCACGGAGACCGGCTTTTTGCCGATGATTTTGCTATTTTGGGAGGATTGGCCCGGATCAACAGCGAAAAGGTCCTGATTGTGGGGCATCAAAAAGGCCGGGACACAAAAGAAAACCTGCTGCGCAACTTCGGATGTGCCCATCCCGAGGGTTATCGGAAAGCCATGCGTCTCATGCAGCTGGCGGCGAAGTTTCATCTGCCCATTGTGATTTTTATCGATACCCCCGGAGCCTATCCGGGAGTGGGGGCGGAAGAACGGGGCCAAGCCCAGGCCATCGCCTCGAATCTGCGGGACATGGTCAAATTAACGACACCGATTATCGCGACGATCATTGGGGAAGGGGGAAGCGGCGGGGCCTTGGGGATTGGGGTGGCGGATAAGATGTGCATCTTGCAGCATGCGTATTATTCGGTTATTTCTCCGGAGGGGTGTGCTTCCATCTTGTGGCGTAACAGCATCAAGGCCCCCGAGGCGGCCCAGGCCTTAAAATTGACGGCCGAGCATCTCTTGAAATTCGGCGTGGTGGATGAAATTATCCCCGAACCCTTAGGAGGAGTGCACCGGGATCCCGAATCCGTGGCGGCCCATCTGAAAAAAGTGATTGTTAAATATATTAAGGAATTATCTTCTTTCTCGAAAGAGGATCTTGTGGAGCAGCGTTACCAAAAATTCCGCACAATCGGTGAGTTTTTGGAAAACTCCAAATGATTTGATCCTAAGCCCCGCTCCAAGCGGGGATCGAAGGATCAAAATCCTATGAGTATCAAGACAGCGCAAAAAAGAGATATCCGCGATCTTTCCTTGGAGGAGCTGGCCGGGTATTTCCAGGCCACAGGCGAAAAACCCTTTCGCGCCCAACAGGTATGGGAATGGATCTACCAAAAGGGTGCTTGGTCTTTTGAGGCCATGCATAATCTTCCGCAGGAGCTTCGCCAGACGCTCTCCCATGATTTTCATCTTGCCCCCCAGGTTGTTGTCGAAGGCCAAGTTTCCTCGGATGGGACAACCAAATTTTTATTTGACCTGCAAGATCACGAGAAGATCGAAACGGTCTTGATCCCTACTTCCACACGGACAACGGTCTGCGTGTCGAGTCAAGCCGGATGCAAGTTCGGCTGTAAATTTTGTGCCAGTGGTCTGGAAGGATGGGTGCGCAATCTCTCCATCGCCGAAATCCTTGCTCAAATCCTGCACGTTAAAGAGGAATCCCAAAAACACAAAAAGCCCTTGTCTCATATCGTGTTTATGGGAACAGGAGAAAACCTCGACACCTATCCCAATTTGATGAAAGCCATCCGGATGATTAATGCCAAAGAAGGGCTCAATATCGGATCCAGACGGATAACCATATCCACGGTTGGCATCATCCCGAAGATCGAACAATTGGCCGCAGAAAATATTCAAGTCGAATTAGCCGTTTCCCTTCACGGATATAATGATGAATCCAGAGATCGATTGATGCCCGTTAATAAAAAATATCCCTTCACCGAGTTAATTCAAGCGTGCCGAGAATACGTTCGGGTGACCAAGAGGCAAATCACCTTTGAGTATATTTTAATCAAGGGGTTAACTTGTACAGAAAAAGCGGCCCAAGAATTGGGGAGGCATCTGAAGGGCATGATCTGCAAAATGAATCTCATCCCGTATAATCCCGTCAAAGAATTTCCTCATCAAACGCCCTCTCCCGAAGAAATGCAGGCCTTCCAAAGGTTGCT
>CAZNDW010000101.1:0-3947 GCA_964571895.1 uncultured Planctomycetales bacterium | reverse complement strand
GCCTTTTTTTATTTTGTTGTCGCCTTTGGGCTCGGCGCTGCCATTACAAAACTCAAATCGGTTTGAGGAAAGGGGAGAAAAATGAGTTCGAAAACAAATCTGGAAAAAATGGGAGCCGCGCAGGCGGCGATTTTAGCGGCTATGCTCGGCCTCTTGGCCTTATCTCTTGTCAACCTTGGAACAGAAGCCTCTGAGGCCTTCAAAACCACGGTTCACAATACTGGAAAGCTCTGGATGCCGGGTGCCCAAGGGATTGGGCCTTACTCGGGCAAGGAAACGATTTCCCTCGTCGTTTGGCTCGGGAGCTGGTTTTTTCTCCACCGGACTTTACGGACCAGGGAATGGGATGCGAAAGCGGTCTCAGCGATCTTTTTGATAGGAATCGCCATTGCTACCACTCTTCTTTGGCCGCCTGTCACACATTGGGCGGTCCACTCTCTCGGAGGTTAAAATGAAAAAGGAATTCGCAATGGTCTTCTTGGGGATTTGTTTCTTTTCCTCTCAAGCGGAGGCTCAAGCCGCCTCTGGAGAATTGGCGGCCTTGAAGAAAACCATCCAGGGGCTTCAAAAACAGATTCAGATCCAGGGGGAGGAGATCGCTTCACTGAAAAATCAGTTCGCCCGAGTGGAAGGGGGGCGTGTTCCCGGTTACGTCGTTCCGAAGGATCAAGAGGCGTTTAAGAAAAGCGTTTTCGATACGCTCCAGGAAATCCGTCTCTCGGAAAAGAAAGAGACCGTCGAGGAGAAAGAACTCCGGACCCTTTACGACGACGGGTTCTACCTGAAAGGAAAGGATGATACGCTCAAGATCGGCGGCTGGTACCAGGGGGACGTCATTTTTTATGACCGGGAGAATGAAGGGAACGCCCGGTTCCGGAATCGGCGGGTCCGGCTCGATATCCGAGGGGTACTCGAAGATTACTTTGAGTACCGCCTTTTCACCCAGTTTGCCGGTTCCTCGGCAAGCCTTCAGGAGGCCTGGCTTATGTACAAGTATTTCCCAAGCGCCCGTATCAAATTGGGCCAGTTCAAAGTTCCCTTCAGCCTGGAGAGTCAATATTCCTCTCTCTGGACGGATTTCATTGAAAAAAGTATCGGCGTCGCCAATCTGGAACCGGCAGAAGATGTGGGGCTTATGATTTACGGCAATCCCTTCAAAGGGGTTGTTGAATATGCCCTGGGGACCTTTAACGGCCGGGCCCGGCTCTCGGAGGACAACAATGATAACTTTGATATTGCAGGCCGGCTTGTCCTCGCTCCTTTCAAGACCTCAAAAAACGATTTGTGGCGCGAACTCTATCTTGGAGGGTCCTTCACTTTGGGCCATTCGGACGAGACCCTCGCGGGCACAGGATTTACCACGGCCGGAGGATCCCGTTTCTTCACTTACGCCTCGAGTGCCCGTCATGCCGACACCCGCACCCGGTTTGGAGGAGAAATGCAGTGGATTTTTGGACCCGGAGACATCAAGGCGGAATATGTGGCCGGCCGGTTTGGTGATGTGGAGCGGGGAGGTCTCCAGGGAGATGTCGATATCGATTCCTGGTATGTCTCCACAAGCTACCTTCTGACCGGAGAGCGGAAGGTCCGCGACAAATGGGTGAGTCCCAAGAAAATATTTTCGATTCCTGACGGCGGCTGGGGCGCCTGGGAGGCGGCGATTCGTTTTGAGCAATTCTTTGTCAACGAAACCCCGATTACCTTGGGGCTGGCCACTGGAGTGGACCGCGTCGATGCGTACACCTTAGGCTTGAATTGGTGGCCCAACAAACACATCCGGCTGATGTTCAATTATGTGCTCAACGATTTCTCCGATTCCGCCGCATTGGGTGCCGAACCGCAAAGCTCGGAACACTTATGGCTGGGCCGGGCCCAGTACAATTTTTGAAACTCTCCATCTCAAGCATCTCAAGGGGACAGTCCCCATTCAAGGGGACTGTCCCCTAACAGGGGGACAGGCCGGAAGTCCTACGGAATCGATAGGTTTATTCAACAATTCCCTCCCGAAAAATCCGGATTCGGCTTATAATAAAAGGCCATTCCCGGCAGGAATTATGATGAGTAACCCATCAGTAAATCCACTTTCCCGTTTTGGTCTTCCTGAGGCTGTTCAAAAGGAGTTGACGGAGTATGGCGATTGGATCCAGAAGTACCGGATGCGGGAGATTGGGGAGATCAAGATGCAAAAGATCCGCCTCCAGCTTGGGACCTACGCCCAGCGGCAGGACGGGGTCCAGATGCAGCGGATTAAATTTCCGGGCGGCACAATCTCATCCGATCAGCTCATCAAACTGGCCGACGTTGCGGAAAAATATGCGAGCGGTTTCATCCACTTTACGACGCGCGAAGACGCCCAGCTTTACTACATCCAGCTTGAAAAATGTCCGGAGATGATGGCGGAGCTGGCCTCGGCCGGCATCACCACGCGCGAGGCCTGCGGCAATACGATTCGAAACATCACGGCCTGCTACCGCTCGGGCGTCTCGGCCGCCGAAATTTTTGACGTCACGCCCTACGCCCACGCGCTCTTCCGGTTTCTGGTCCGCAACAAATTCAATCAGGTGATGGGCCGGAAATTCAAGATCGCCTTTGAGGGCTGCCGGGAAGACCACGCCGGAATGCGTTTTCACGACTTCGGTTTCAAGGCCGTTGTCCGAAAAGAGGGCGGAAAAGACGCCCGGGGTTTTCGGACTTATGTGGGCGGGGGTCTCGGGGGGACGCCCATGCTGGGCATCCTCTACTCCGAATTCCTTCCCGAAGAGGAGCTGATGAATTTTGCGGCGGCCACGGTCCGATTGTTTGACCGCTACGGCGAGCGGAAAAACCGGATGGCGGCACGGATGAAATTTCTCGTCAAAAAAATGGGCTGGGAAAAATTCAAGACGGCCCTGGATGAGGAACGAAAACAAGTCCGGCTGAGCGCGTCGGTGAATGATTATTTGAAAGAGGCCCGGAAAGAACGGGCTCCTATCCAGGGACAGGTCCTGCCAAAGGGGGACAGTCCCCCAAAAGGGGGACAGTCCCCTGATCACCCTGATCAAAACTGGTTGAGGGATTCCGTCATCAGCCACAAATTCCCGGGCTACAAGGGCGTGAATGTCCGGCTCAAACTGGGTGATCTTTTAACGGATCCTGCACGGAAGCTGGCCGAGATCGCAAGGGTCTTCTCGCGCGGCGAACTCCGCATCACGATCGAACAGAATCTTTTTCTTCCCTGGGTGCCGGAACCCCAGCTCCCGGCCCTTTACCGGGCCCTTTCTGAAATCGGTCTGGCCGAGGCGGGCGCCGAGACCCTGGAAGACGCCACCACCTGCCCCGGCGCCGACACCTGCCGGCTGGGCATTACCTCGGCAAAGGGATTGGGCTCGGCGATTGCCGGCTCGCTTGCCAACGGCCTCGGCCGTTTCAGGGAGCTTTCCCGTGATATCCACGTCAAGATTTCAGGCTGCCCCAACGGCTGCGCCCAGCACGGCGTCGCCAACATCGGATTTCAAGGAGCAGCCTTCGCAAAAGACGGGAAAACCGTTCCGGCCCACGAGCTTTTTGTAGGCGGCGGCTCAGCCCTCGACCAAACCACCTTCGGCGAGCGGATCGGAAAATTCCCGGCCCGGAACTGCACGAAGGTCGTTGAAAAACTCCTCGAGCTTTATGAAAAAGAAAAACAGGCGGGTGAAAGTTTCAATGCCGCGATGAACCGCATCGGAAAGGAAAAGATTCAAGCGCTTCTTCTCCCGCTTGCCGAGGTGCCCTCGTTTGATCAGAATCCGGATTTTTATCAGGACTGGGGACACGAGAACGAAAAATTCGCGATCCGCACGGGAATCAAAGGGGAATGCGCCGGGGCGCCGGTTCAGGAGAAAGTTCCCCATTTTGAAACGGCCAGGGAAAAATTGGCGCAGGCCGAGGCCTTCGCGAGCCACAGGGAATTCAAGAATGCCCAAATCGAA
>CAZNDW010000100.1:0-4042 GCA_964571895.1 uncultured Planctomycetales bacterium | reverse complement strand
GGATTTCAGTCGCGAAATCCTTCGGAGAATCTATAAAAAGGAACGGCATGCATAGACGCACTCTTATCGTCATCTTAGGTGTATTGATGTTGGCGCAACCCAACTGGGCTCAAGACCCTGAAAACCTGAGAGAGCCCTTGGATCGGGACAGCCAAATGCCCGCGATTTATCCTTTGGAAAGCCGCATCAAACCCAAAGGGGTTGGGTCGCTGGATTCTTTTAAGAAAATAGCCGTCTTGGAAGACGGCCGGATCAAACCCCTCGACACCTACGGCCAAAACGTTTTGTTAAGATTTTCAGGCCGGAGGACATTCAATCGTCACAGTGGTGTGGAGTGGCTGACCCGGCTTCTCTTGGCCCCGGACCTAACCCGCGAGGACAAGATTTTTCTCATCAACAATCCCGAAATCCCCATGGCCTTAGGGATTTCCCCGGAAGAAGGAAGGCGGTACAGCTTCGCCCAAGTGGAGCCGGTTTTCCTAAAGCTGCACGAATTGGCCTTTAAAGCCGCGGCGCTGGATGCAAAATCCAGAACCATTGTGGAAGAGGAGATGATTCGCCTGGAGGCGAATGTCCGCTTTTACGTCAAGCTCTCCCAGAGCTTTAAATTTGCCTTTCCGCATCCGGACTTCACCATCGAGGATCCCCAGCTCCTGCGGGAGTTAGGATTGCCAGAAACCCCGGGTCAATTTTCTTTTCTGGATGTCGCCCTTCGCGCGGATCAGATCCGCACGATCACGCAAGAGTTGGAAACCAAAAATCAAAACCAATGGAGCGATTCGGAGCGCACCCTTGTTTCGATCTTAGCGCATCTGTACCAGTGGTCCTTGGTTTATCGGGATCTCCCGCTTGCGCTGATCCCCTCGCTTGAGCCCTCGGATGAGGGCTGGCTGAGCCCCTGGGACGCCCTGGGGACGTCATTTTCAAGCCTCTCCACTCGCCGGGAAATCTCACTTTTGCGGGATATGTTGGGTGCCTATTGGAACGGAAATCAGCTTGAATTCGATCTTGCGGTCAGAGGGTTTTCGGATTCCGTACAAAACCGCGTGTCGTTAAAGGTCAAAGGGAATCTTAAGGTTATCCCTTGGGAAACTCTTTACAATCATTGGGGGCTGTTTTTCTACGCGAAATTTCTCTATTTTATGGCGTTTCTGATTTTTCTTTGGAATTTGGTACTTCGACGAACAATCCTTAAGCGGACGGCGTTTCTTTTGGCAACCGCTGGATTTCTCTTTCACTGCGTGGCCTTGCTTTTGCGGATTATGATTATGGGGCGCCCGCCGGTCACCAATCTCTACGAGACGTTTATTTTCGTGGGGTTCGTCAGCTGTCTTTTGGGGCTCCTTTTAGAAGGATTCCATAAAAAGGGGTTGGGCGTTGTGGTGTCGGGTGTGTGCGGTTTTGTGTTCTTGACCATTGCCGATAAATTCAGCGCCGAGGGGGATACCATGCGGATGCTGGTTGCGGTCTTAAATTCCAATTTTTGGCTGGGCACTCACGTCTTGAGCATCACCACCGGCTACGCCGGAGTGTGCGTTGCCGGGATTCTGGGCTACGTGTATATCCTGCAGGGATTGGCCCGGCCTCGCGAAAAAAAACGGCTGGAGGCAACCCACCAAGCGACTCTCGGAGTTTTGGCCTTTGGGCTCATCATGACTTTTTTGGGGACCAATCTGGGCGGGATCTGGGCGGATCAATCGTGGGGCCGTTTTTGGGGCTGGGACCCCAAGGAGAACGGGGCGCTCCTCATCGTTTTGTGGTGCGCCATCCTTTTTCATGCAAAGATTGCGAAGATGATTGGCCCTTTGGGCATCGCGGTTGGTTGCGTGCTGGGCACGATGGTCGTTGGCTGGGCGTGGTTCGGGGTCAACCTCTTGAGTGTCGGTTTGCATTCGTATGGCTTTACATCCGGGGCAGCGATGGGATTGGCGGCTTATGGGGTCGGTCAGTTGGTTTTTCTGGGGATCACGGTCCCGCTTTTTAAGCGAAGAGTTAGAGCGATAACAAAGGCTTAGCAAAAAGGTCACAAGTCACAAAGTCACCAGTCACAAGTCCAACATTGGACTGGAACCTCAAACTTGTGACATTGTGACATTGTGACCTTGTGACTATTATTGAGGAATTGAAGGTGATCAGCGTTTCTGAAGCGGAACGGATTATTTCCGAAAATATAAAAGTATTCCCGACGGTTCAACGGCCTTTAGAAGACGGCTGCGGCGCGATCTTACGCGAGGATATCTTTGCCGATCGGGACCAGCCGGCCTTCCCTAAAGTGCTCATGGACGGGATTGCTGTCTCTTATGCTTCCTGGAAAAAGGGGATCCGTCGTTTCAAAATCGAAGCCATCCAGCCCGCGGGCGGTAAGCCCACGGCCCTCAAAAAGAAAGATCACTGTATGGAAGTCATGACCGGAGCGATTCTGCCTAAAGGCGCGGATTGTGTCATTCCCATTGAGGAGGTGACCGTCCATCAGAAGGACGCCGTGGTGCGCGATGGGCTTAAGCCTTCCCGAATGCAAAACATCCTGCCTCAGGCCTCAGATTATCGGAAAGGGGATTTGCTGCTGGAAGCCGGCAGATCGCTTTTACCCCCGCAGATCGCTTTATTAGCGGCCGTGGGCAAAGCCCAAGTCAAAGTGAGTTTAAACCCGAAGGTGGCCATTGTTTCAACAGGAGATGAATTGGTTGAGGTTGCTGCGAAACCGAAAGTTTATCAGATTCGGATTTCTAATGCCTATGCCTTGCAGGCGGCGCTTGTCCAAAATGGTTTTGAAAACTCCGCAAGGTTTCATCTCTTTGATGATCGCCGGCAACTGCGAAAGAGGCTCAGCCGTTTCCTTAAGACCTTCGATATTCTGATCTTAAGCGGCGGGGTGTCCATGGGAAAGTTTGACTTTGTTCCCGGCGTCTTAAAAGAGATTGGCGTTCAAGTCTTGTTTCATAAAGTTCAACAAAAGCCCGGGAAGCCCTTCTGGTTCGGCGTGGATCCGCACAAGAAGCCGGTTTTCGCCCTCCCCGGTAATCCCGCTTCCACTCAAGTGTGTTTTTACCGATACGTCCTGCCGTACCTTAAGAAGGCCTTAGGGATGCGCCCCGACTCTCAGGAATCGGTCTGTCTTGCCCAAGAGGTTTCGGTCTCGAGAGACCTCACCCATTTTCTGCCGGTCACCTTGAAAGATTCTTTCGATGGCAAGCGCCGGGTACGCCTGGTTGCGGCATCGGGTTCCGGGGATTATCGGGCGCTCGCTCAAAGCAACGGTTTTATAGAATTGAAGTCCGTAGAGGGATATTTCCCGGCCGAAACGGTTGTCCCTTTTTATCGGTGGTGAATGCTATGGAGAAACCTCTTTTATATGGACTGGTTCTGTCGGGGGGGAGGAGCACCCGGATGCACACGGACAAATCTCTTTTGGCTTACCATGGCAAGCCTCAGACTCAGTACTGTTATGATCTTCTGCAATCGTACTGTCAACGGGTTTTCGTCTCCAATCGCCGGGACCAGGCGAATCTTCCGGGGCATAAGACGTTGGCGCAGATTCATGATCAGAAGAAATATCAAGACATCGGCCCATTGGCCGGGATTCTCTCAGCGATGGAAAAGTATCCGGGTGTTGCGTGGCTAGTTCTGGCCTGCGATTTGCCGTATATGAATGCTAAAACTCTGGAGGACCTTCTCAAGAAAAGAAATCCGGAGCGAATGGCAACCGCTTATATCAGCCGTCATGACGGACTGCCGGAGCCTCTGTGCGCTGTTTACGAAAAGAAAAGTAATCAGGGTATTCTCAAATTTCTCAAGCAAGGGATCGTCTGTCCCCGGCATATCTTGATCCATTCTGATTGTGAGCTCATTCAGCAGAATCAGGGAATCGCTTTAGACAACGTCAACACGAAAGAAGAATACCGGCAGGCGAAGAAATCATTCCATGGCCGATAAAATTGTTCATATCCAATACTACGCCCTTTTGCGGGAGGAGCGCGGCCTAAGCCAAGAGACCCTTTCCACGCGGGCCGCAACCGCTGGGGAGTTGTATGAAGAATTAAGG
>CAZNDW010000099.1:0-4065 GCA_964571895.1 uncultured Planctomycetales bacterium | reverse complement strand
AAGAAGAAGGCCACGGTTCATTTGACGGAAATTGTCGATGAACAGATGACCGAGATGCATCTTTGTGAAAGCTGCGCCCGCGAAAAGAGCGTCCATATGGAGCAGCAGTTCGGCCTGGCGGATCTTCTGGCGGGCCTGGCGGATTTCGGCCAGCAGGTCAAAGACGTCGAGAAGGTCAAAATAAAATGCTCGGGCTGCGGCCTGACCTACGAAGATTTCCGGAAGTTCGGCAGACTCGGCTGCAGCGAATGCTACGCATCGTTTCGAGAATATCTGGGGGTCCTCTTGAAGAAGATCCACGGGTCCGCCCGGCATTCGGGAAAGATGCCGGCCAAATATCAGGTTCTCTCAACCAAGACCGATGCCGATCCTTTAGAGGAACTCAAGCACCATCTGAAGCAGGCGATTCAAGCGGAGAATTTCGAGAAGGCCGCGGAGCTCCGTGACAAGATCCATGAGCTGGAGAAAAAGAAAGGCTCCCCCCATGAAGCTGGATGATCTGATTTATCATACCGGCGAGTGGCTCAAAGGCACAGGCCCCCATGCCCACATCGTGATCTCCTCCCGCATCCGGCTGGCCCGGAACCTCGCGCAGGTGCCTTTCCCACATCGGCTGAACAAAAAAGGATTGAGCGACATTTTAGAGAATCTGCAGGGGATTGTCGGTCAAATCAATATGTTTAAAGATTCCATGTTCCTGCGTTTGGGGGAGCTGGATCAGGTGGACCGGCAGTTTCTGGTGGAACGGCATCTGATGAGCCACGAGCACGCCGCCACGACCGACGGCAAGGCCCTGATTGTCTCTCAAGAAGAAATCCTCTCGGTCATGGTCAATGAGGAGGATCATCTGCGCATTCAGGTCTTACGCTCCGGCTTTGATCTCAATGAGGCATGGAAGATCATCAACGCCATCGACGATGCCTTGGCCGGCAAGCTGGAATTTGCCTTTCGGGAGGATTGGGGGTACTTGACCGCGTGTCCGACGAATACCGGGACCGCCATGCGCGGCTCGGTCATGCTGCATCTGCCGGCCTTGGTCATGACCAAACAGATCAATAAAGTTTTGGCCGCCATCGCCAAGCTCAGCTTTGCCTCCCGCGGGTTTTACGGAGAGGGGACCCAGGCGACCGGCAATTTTTTCCAGATCTCCAATCAGGTCTCCCTGGGGCACAGCGAAGAGGATATCATCCAAAACATCAACGGGCTCATCCGTCAGGTCATCGAACAGGAAGAGCAGGCCCGGCAGGCGTTTCTTTTACAAAACCGATCGATGCTGGAGGACAAGATCTATCGTTCTTTGGGTATCTTGAAGAATGCTCACATCATTTCCAGCCAGGAGACCATTGAGCTTTTGTCCATGGTGAGGCTGGGGGTTGATGTTGGGATTGTCAAAGACGTGGACCGCATGGCCATCAACGAGCTTTTTATTATGATTCAACCGGCGCACCTGCAGAAAATCGAGGGGAAGAAGCTGAATTCCAACGAACGAGATGCCAGGCGGGCCGCTTTAATTAGACAGAAACTAGGAGGCAATTAACATGTTTAATCGTTTTACAGAAAGAGCCAGAAAGGTGATTGTCTTTGCGAAAGAAGAGGCCCGGCGCTTCAATCACGATTATATCGGGACGGAACATCTTCTTTTGGGATTGATCCGCGAAGGCGAGGGCGTGGCCGCCGCGGTCCTGCAGAAGCTGGGGTTGGATCTGGAGACCATCCGGATCGAAGTGGAAAAGCTCGTTCAGCCCGGGCCGCAGACCCAGGTCATCGGCGATATCCCCTTTACCCCGCGCTCCAAGAAGGCCCTGGAGCTTTCCGCCGAGGAGGCGCGGGCCCTGGGCCACAATTATATCGGCACCGAGCACATCTTGCTCGGTCTGATCAAAGAGGGCGAGGGCATGGCGTACCGCGTGCTTTTGAACCTGGGGCTGGATTTGGGCAAGGTGAGAAATGAGGTGATGGAGCTTCTGGGATCCGGCATCCCGGGATTCGGGACTCAAGAGCCGGTTAAAACCGGAGGGAAAACCCCGGCCATCGATGCCTATGGACGGAATTTGAACAAGCTGGCCAGAGAAGGCAAGCTCGATCCGGTCATTGGGCGTCAAAATGAAATCGAGCGGATTGTTCAGATCTTAAGCCGTCGGACGAAAAATAATCCGGTTTTGCTGGGAGAAGCGGGAGTGGGCAAAACCGCGATCGTCGAAGGTCTGGCTCAGCTCATTGTGACCGGTGATGTCCCGGAGGTTTTGCGGGATAAAAATATCGTGGTTCTTGATTTGGCTTTGATGATTGCCGGAACCAAATACCGCGGCCAGTTTGAGGAACGGATCAAAGCGGTCATGGACGAGCTCAAGCGCTCCGGGAAAATCATCCTCTTTATCGATGAGCTGCACACGCTGGTGGGGGCCGGGGCCGCGGAAGGCGCCATTGACGCCGCGAATATCCTAAAACCCGCTTTGGCCCGGGGAGAAATCCAGTGCATCGGGGCGACCACCCTGGATGAGTACCGCAAATATATTGAGAAAGACACAGCCTTGGAACGGCGCTTTCAGATCATTATCGTGGATCCCCCGTCGGTTGAGGAAACGATTTTTATTCTTAAGGGTCTCCGGGATAAATACGAGGCCCACCACCGCGTCAAATTTTCCGATAGTGCCCTGGAGGCGGCAGCGAAGCTCTCCGATCGTTATATCTCGGGGAGATTTCTGCCGGATAAGGCCGTGGACATCCTCGATGAGGCCGGCGCCCGGGCGCGTCTTCAGTCGATGGTCATCCCTCAAGACATCAAAGACCTGGAGTCCAAAATCGAGCAATTGAAGAAAGAAAAAGAGGCCTTTATCAAAAGCCAGGATTTTGAGAAGGCCGCCAAGATGCGCGACCAGGAGCGGGACACCCGAGACGAGCTGGAGCGCATGCGCAACGAATGGAATAAAAAGCGGGACAACATCACGCCCACCTTGGGAGAGGATGACATCGCGCGGGTGATCTCCCAGTGGACCAAGATCCCTCTGGTTCGTCTGGAGCAGAAGGAAAGCGAACGGCTCCTCAACATGGAGGAGCATTTAAGAAAGATCGTGATCGGGCAGGAAGAGGCGATCAGCGCCATTGCCCGTTCGGTCAGGCGTTCGCGGGCCGGGATCAAGAATCCCCGTCGGCCGATTGGCTCGTTTATCTTTCTGGGCCCCACCGGCGTGGGAAAGACCCTTCTGGCGCGGGCCTTGTCGGAATTTATGTTTGGCGACGAGAATGCCCTGATTCAGCTCGACATGTCCGAGTACATGGACAAATTCAACGTCTCGCGTTTGATCGGGGCCCCTCCGGGGTATGTCGGCTATGAGGAGGGGGGACAGCTGACCGAGCGGGTCCGGCGGCGTCCGTATTCGGTCGTTTTGCTGGATGAGATCGAAAAGGCCCACCCGGATATTTTTAATATCTTGCTGCAGGTTTTGGAGGACGGCCGTCTGACGGACAGCCTGGGACGCAAAGTGGATTTCCGAAACACCGTTATCCTGATGACCTCGAATGTGGGGGCGGACATCCTGCGCAAAAAAGGGTCGCTGGGGTTTATCTCGCAGACCGAGGAGGTCACCTACCAAGACATGAAGGAACGGCTCATGGAGGAGGTGAAAAAGACCTTTAAACCGGAATTTTTAAACCGCATCGACGATACGATTGTTTTTAAATCACTCACCAAGGAGAACCTCTATCAGATCGTGGATCTGGAAATCAAGGAAGAGGCCCGTCGCCTTAAGGAGCAGGGAATTGAGATCGTCGTTTCGAAAGAAACGATCGAGCTTTTGATTGAAAAAGGGTTTGATCCTGTTTTTGGGGCCAGGCCCCTCAAGCGGACGATCCAGCGTCTTCTGGAGGACCCGTTAGCCGAAGAGATCATCTCAGGAAGATTCAAAGAGGGAAGCAAAGTCCATGTGGAACGCAAAGCCGATGCCTTGGTCTTTCATGGATAATCTGTCATTGTCCTCTGAAATTGAACGCCGTGTGCGACTTTTTTCCCCTATTATGTCATTGCGAGCGAAACGAAGTGAAGCGAAGCAATCTTTTAAAAGATTG
>CAZNDW010000098.1:0-4126 GCA_964571895.1 uncultured Planctomycetales bacterium | reverse complement strand
AGGGGCCGACGGACACGCACGGGGTTCTCCTCAGCAACGTACGGCACATCAGCGCCCTGAAAGAGGGCGCCGCACTCTTACAAAAGGCGCAAGGATCTCTTCAAGAAGGATTGTCCCTCGAATTTGTCTCGGAAGACATTAAACTCGCCGTCCATTCCCTCGATACGATCACCGGTCGAACGATTGACAGTGATTTGTTAGACCGGATCTTTTCTGAATTTTGCATTGGGAAGTAAACCCCCAGTAACTGTTTAGCTCATTGAGAAGCCCGTCGAGATGCATTTCGTGTCATTGCGAGTCCCGACGCTTTGGGTCGGGACGAAGCAATCTCTTAAAAAGATTGCTTCGTCGTCGTGAAAAGCACTCCTCCTCGCAATGACACAATGGCTAAAAATCAAATTTTCTCTCGATCAGCTAAACATTGACAAGCCCCATCGAAAAAGTAAAATTTTCTATTGATTATTCCCCACCCGGTAATACAATCAAAATACAGAAGCTCAGATTTCGTGATCTTAAGGCCAAAATGAAAAAGACTTTGGATAAAAGAAGCCATCCGCGTTATCGATGTCTTGTGCCGGTGCAAGGAAAGCAGGGGGGAGACTTTGACCAGACAAAGACTGTTGATATCGGCTCTCATGGGATGGGTCTGATCTCGCCCCAATTGATTTCTGTGGATCAAAAGATCCCCGTCGAGCTCATCTTAAATTCGCAAAGCGATTCGGTTTTGGTTTTAGGGCAGGTCAAATGGGTCCGCCGTTTGTCCGGCTCTCGTCGATACCGTATCGGAATGAGCTTTGCCGACGTCTTCACGGGCTCGGCGTTTCGTTTGGGTCAGTACTTTTCTCGGTGAGATTCCCAAAAGGTTTTTTATCACATCGGAATTTCAAAAACGAAATTCCGATTCCCCCCCACTGCTTCGCTTTGTCCCCTGAAATCGCGAAGCGATTTCAGGGATTTAATCCCGTGAAAGGCTTTGCCTTTCACGGGACGAAGCAAAGCGGTGGGGGCTGCGGGGCCTGAAAGGAAGATAGTGCCGATCCCGACGATACGTCGGGAGAGGCCTATCTTGGAGAACAAAAATCCATGACCGTAGACCTCGAAGATCAGCGCGTTTTTGAGCGTTTTATGGCCCGATTCCCGGTTAAATTCAAGGATTCCCGGCAGGAATTTGGGACTGAGATTTTTCTAAGAGATGCCTCCGCTCAAGGATTAAAATTGGTGACCCGAGAGCGGCTTTTTCCCAACGACCGGATTTCCCTTTTAGTCAAACTCCCCGACAGCCATGAGCCTCTGACGTTAAACGGTCAGGTGGTGTGGGCAAAAAATAGAATGCCCGGCACCTGGGAGATCGGATTAAAATTCCACGCGATTAGACTCATGGCGGTCCAGAGGCTGTTTAAGTATTGTGAGCTTATTTAAAAATCTTGACCGAGCCAAATCCGTATGGTAGACTCCTGCCTTAATCCCTCCTAACTTAAGTCGATTTTCCTCTCCTAAAATTTCGGTAAGAGAAGGAGACCAAGATTTATGCAGTACGGGCAATTTTCCTCGGATGGTTTAGAATACATTATTCAGACCCCCGATCTCCCCCGACCCTGGACCAATTATTTAACCAACGAAACGTACTGCTGCGTTATTTCTCAATGCGCGGGAGGCTACAGCTTCTATAAAGACTGCCGAACCAACCGCATCACCCGCTGGCTTCCCGAAAACCGTCACCTCGATCGCCCCGGAAGATACATCTTTGTCCGGGAAGAAAAGAGATATTATTCCCTCACCTATCAGCCCCTTCGGATCAAACCCCAGTTTTATGAATGCCGGCACGGCTTAGGGTACACCACGATTGAAATGATCAACCACGGCCTTCATTCCAAGATCTCTTATTTTGTCCCCGCCCAAGACGAATGTGAAGTGTGGCTCATCCAGCTGGAAAATAAGACCAAGAAAGACAAGAAATTGGAGCTCTTCCCTTATGTGGAATTTTTGATCGGCGATTACCACGAAGAGCTGCGCTACCGCAACATCATGACGCTTTACAACCGATTCTGGTTTGATGAAAACCATCAGGCGGTCTTTGCCAAGAAAACCGCCATGTGGCAGGACATGAATATCCAGCCTTTTGATACCCTGGTCTTTTTTGCCTCTTCCTTGCCGGTTGCCGGATGCTGCACCAGAAAACTCGAGTTCCTGGGGCCCTATAATACAGAGGAAAGGCCCCGGGCGATTCTGGAGGGCCCATTCAAGAATTTTCCTTTGACCTCCGGAGAAGAGGGCATCGGATGCTTCAAGCACAAGCTGAATCTGAAGGCCGGTCAAACGAAAGAGTTCGTGGTGGTCCTCGGCCAGACGAGCGGGCTTCCCGTTGTCAGCAAGCTCCTGGCGAAGTACCGAGATGTCAAAGCGGCCGCCGGCGAGCTTAAAAATACCCAGGATCTTTGGAAGAAGCGGATCACAGACAATATCGCGGTGGCGACCCCCGATAAAGATTTTGACACGCTGGTCAATGGGTGGCTCAAATATCAGGTTTATATCTGCAATCTCTGGTCGCGATCGCCGAGTTATTACCATGAAGGCTCGGGCGGCCGCGGGTACCGCGATTCCTGCCAGGATTCCGAAGCGATTGTCTCGATCGCCCCCGAATGGACCCGTCAGCGAATTCTAAAAGTTGCTTCTTTGATCAGGCGGGATGGGACCTCGGCCCCGGGCTTCTCCGACACAACCGGCCCTTATAAGCACCGGCCCAACAAGGACCATCCGGTCTGGCTGACCGCAACCGTCAGTGCCTATATTAAGGAAACCGGGGATAAGGATATCCTTAAGGAATCTGTGCCTTACCTTAAAGATGGGTGGATCAAAGGCTGGGAAGTCGATCCCAACTGGAAAGGCGGTTTCGCAACCGATGGAGAAGGGACTCTTCTGGAGCATATCGAGAAAAATCTCGATTTCTGTTTCCATGATGTCGGGGAAAAAGGCTTTCCCCGCATCGGTCACGCCGATTGGAACGACGCCATTGATGCCGCGGGAATCCGCCACCGCGGAGAAAGCGTCTGGCTGGCCCAGTCGCTGGTCCGATCGCTCAAAATCCTGGCCGAGATATTTGAATGGAGTGGTCAAGAAGAGAAAAGGAACGAACATCTGCAGATGGCCAAGACCATGGAGGAACGGATCAATGCCAGCGCCTGGGACGGGTCCTGGTACGCCCGGGGTTTTGACGACGATGGTTTGGTGTACGGCAGCCATCAAGACAAAGAGGGAAAGATTTTTCTCAACACTCAGGCCTGGGCCATCCTCTCGGGGGTTGCCCAGGGCGAACGGTTGAAGCAAATCATCCAGGCCGTGGATAAATATCTCAACGGCCCTCATGGCCTGGCGCTATTTTATCCGGCCTTCTCCTCTTGGGTGAAGCGCTTGGGACGCATCAGCATGTTTTCCGAAGGGACCAAGGAGAACGCCGCGGTCTTCTGTCATGCGGTCCTCTTTATGGCGGTAGGGTATGCGATGAGCGGTTATGGGGATAAAGCCTATGAGGCGATCAAAAAGATCATGCCCAATACCCAGAAAGACATGGATCTCTATAAAGCTGAGCCTTATGCCTTGGCCGAGTATTTGATCGGGCCGCAGCATCCGTATCTTTATGGGGAAGGCGCCTTCACCTGGATCACCGGATCTTCGGGCTGGGCGCTGATGGCGGCAACCGAGTGGATCTTAGGGGCCAGGCGCGATTTTGAAGGACTCCGCATTGACCCCTGCATCCCCCGGAAATGGAAGCGCTGCTCAATCCGCCGTCCGTTTCGGGGGGATATCTATGAGATTGAAATCCTGAATCCTGACGGCAAAGAGCACGGGGTCAAAGAGATCTTTGTCGATGGCCAGGAACTGGAAGGCAATCTCATCACGCCCTTTAAGGATGGAAAAACGCATCTGGTGAAAGTGGTTCTTTAGGGGTTTTGACAATGCGATGACCGCATGATACAATTGGCTCCCTTATGAAAAAAATCTTATCTTTAACGCACACAACATTATCCTTAGGTCTGGCGTTGTGCTTAGGGATCCTCTCGGGTTGTGCCAAACCCGCCGATCACAAACGCACGATTTCTGTGTGGCACTGGATGACGGATCGGCATGA
>CAZNDW010000097.1:0-4210 GCA_964571895.1 uncultured Planctomycetales bacterium | reverse complement strand
GCTACCCGAGACTTGACGGGCCTTGTTGTAAAAGGCATTTTGGAGAAAAAGGGGGAGAAGAAGGGTACTTATTACGTTTTTTCACCGAATTCCCTCCAAAAAATAAGGGACATTAAGGGACAAGGATAAGGGACATTTTGGGACATGGTTATGGGCCATTGTTACTGTGACATTTACTGTGACAAGGCCCCTCCAAAAAATAAGGGACATTGATCTAGCCGGTGTTCAAAGAAGACATAAAGGGCTCATCCAAGGGTTCATAAAAGGCTCATTTTGAGGGTGCGTATTAAAAAAATGAAATCGACGACGATTCCGGAAGGCGTCAAGAAGCAGGTCGACGAAATCGTAAGACGCTTTAACGAGACTCAAATGAAAAGCCGGGGCTGTTATTATGAGCCACGTTACCAAGGAAAGTATCTGTATCTGGATCGAAAGGAGTCCGCCGGGACGAGCCCGATCTGCCGTCTGAAATATACCGGGAAAATGAATGACTGGGAGTTCGCCATTTATAAGTATAGTTCGGACCGATATGAGGCGGACGAATGGTTCTTCCCCGGTATGGGATGTGTTGATGGAACCATTGAAGGTGCAATGAAAGCCGGTCTGGAAGCTTACCCGGTCAGCCGGGAAACCGGTTCGGGTAATATATGCGGCGCGGCATTCAAGATGCTGAAGCGGATGTTTGGGATCTTGTAAATGGAAAACACAATGGTGATGAAAACCGAGACACCGTGCGGCGAGGCGGTACCTGCTTTGCGGTGTCTTGCCGTCGCGGTTCTTGATTCCGGTCGTATTGCATTAGAATTTCAGCCGGTTCAAGAGGCAATGAATTCGGGCCGGCGGGAGATTGAGAAAGATTTGTATGAAATGTACGCAGCGGATCCGGGACGCGCCCTGCTTGCACTGGGTTTGACGGACCCCTCTCTTGGTTTCTCTTCGTCCATCGAATTCTGGCGCGGGTTCTGTGCTTTTTTTGTGCATGCCTTGCTTGTGGCGCCGGAAACGGAAGAGCGCCGCGGACGGATGCGCGTGGAGTTGATGCAGGGGGAGAAGGCAAGCTTGCTTGACCGCATTCCCGCTATGACGGGCGGCGAGCGGATCACCGCCGGCCTGCTGGAGCAAGTTTGGGAACAACTGCATCAAGCTTTTGCCCGGGCCGTGGACGGACGCAAGGAGGCCGTAGAGGAAATTCTGCGGGCACTTTCGCCCGGTCATCGGCTGCTCTCCGACCACGTGCATTTTCATTTGGTCGAAAACAAAAATAATCCGGACTCTCCTTTCGCGTTTTTGGCCACCTACTCGGCGCATGCTCAAAAATCCGGGGCTATGACGCATGTGCCGCTCGAGCATGCGCTCCGGGAATACGGCAGTGATACAAGACGTCTGCTCGGTCTCCTCGCCGCCGTTCACCGTGTGGCGCGGCAAAGCGATCTGGTACGGTCCCTGCTCGATTCAGGAGAAATTTTCCATCCGCTGGCCTTTTCATCCGCCGAAGCCCTGCAATTTTTGCGGGAGGTCCCTCTGTATGAGGATGCCGGTATATTGTGCCGTGTTCCCCGGTGGTGGAACGGGGCACCGCGGTCTGTTTCTTTGACTCTGGCGATCGGCGATAAGGCAACTTCCGTACTTGGCAAAGATGCCCTGCTCGCATGCCGGCCCCTCCTGCATGTTGACGGCGAACCGCTCACGCTCGAGGAGGCACAGGCCATTTATGATCGTTTCGAAGGTCTGGCTCTGATCAAGGGGAAGTGGGTCGAGGTGGACCGCGAGAAACTTCGCAAGGACATCGAGCTCTTCGAAAAGGCGCAGGCGCTTGCGGACGGGGAACAGATTACTATCGGAGAGGCGATGCGCTTCCTTCTCGGAACGGACGAGACGCCCGGCGGCCGTTTTCGATGGGAGGGGGAAGTCACCTGCGGGGCATGGCTTGAATCGATTTTTGACAAACTTCGTCAGCCCACGAAACTTGAGAATGAACCAGTTCCCAGCGGATTACGTGCGGTTCTCAGGCCTTATCAGCAGGCCGGTTTAAACTGGCTTGTCTTTTTTTACCGCTTGGGGCTCGGCAGCTGTCTGGCAGATGATATGGGACTCGGAAAAACGGTCGAGGTGCTGGCCCTTTTGCAAAGCCTCAAGGAGCAGGACGTCAAAGACTACGGGCCGTCGCTTATAATTGTCCCGGCCTCTCTGATTGGCAACTGGCTGGATGAGGCGGCTCGGTTTGCGCCGGATCTTCGTTTGATGGTTGCGCATCCTCAAGCGGGTGGAGGCGAAAGATTTGCCAGGTCGGGATCTGATGTGAACCATTGTGACATTGTACTGACAACCTACGGCATGGCCCGTGATTTGGACTGGCTCGCAAAACGCAAATGGTTTTATGTGATTCTGGATGAGGCGCAGGCCATTAAAAATCCGGCGTCAGCGCAGACACGGGCTGTCAAGGCTCTCATAGAAAGCGCCAGCCACCGGCTTGCTCTGACCGGAACTCCGATTGAAAACCGCTTGGGCGATCTCTGGTCGCTCTTTGATTTTCTCAACAAGGGCCTTCTTGGTTCGGCTCCGGCTTTCAAGCGATTTGCCGAGTCGCTTGAAAAAAATCCGGAAGGCTACGGCCGGCTCCGCCGGGTGGTACAGCCCTGCATTCTGAGGCGCATGAAAACCGATAAAACAGTCATCGCCGACCTTCCGGAAAAGGTGGAAATCAAAACCTATGCGTCACTGGGCCGGACGCAGGCGCTGCTCTATCAGAAACTTCAGGAGCGGTTTAGCCGGGAACTGGAGGCGGTGGAAGGGATGAAGCGCCGCGGGCTTGTCCTAACTTATCTCATGAAATTTAAGCAGCTTTGCAATCATCCGGACCATTATGCGGGCGGAGGTTCCTGGCTGGAAAAGGAAAGCGGCAAGTTCGGCCGCCTTCGTGAATTGTGCGAAACGATTTCGGAAAAACGGGAACGCGTTCTTGTCTTCACACAATTCCGCGAAATCATCCCCGCCCTGGATCAATTTTTATCTACAGTTTTCGGCCTGCGCGGGGTCAACCTGCACGGAGGAACACCTGTGGCACGGCGCCGGGACATTGTCGCCGAGTTTCAGGGGGACGGTTATGTTCCCTATTTTATTTTGTCCGTCAAAGCGGGCGGCACCGGTCTGAACCTTACGGCCGCGCGTCATGTGATTCACTTTGACCGTTGGTGGAATCCGGCCGTGGAAAGACAGGCCGAAGACCGCGCCTACCGCATCGGCCAGACCCATCGCGTGATGGTTCACAAGTTCGTCTGCCGCGGAACCGTGGAGGAGCGGATTGACGAAATGATTGAACGCAAAAAAGGCCTGGCGGAGCGTGTCCTCTCCGCTTCGGAAAACGGGGAAGGCTGGATCACGGAGCTTTCCAACAAGGAATTGCGCGAGATTTTTACTTTAAAACTAACCGGGGAGGAATAGTTGATGCCTTACTGGGGATGGGGTTTTTTCCCGCGGCACGTGACCGTCGAGGAACGGAAGCAGAAAGCGAAGCGGCAGCTTGCGAAGCTGCTGAAAAAGGGCGTTCGGCTTGATCCCGTGACGGTGGAGGGGTGGACGATTGCGCGGTCGTGGTGGGGTGCGCATTGGAACCGGAACCTTGAGCGTTACGCCGATTACGCCTACCGCCTGGACCGCGGCCGTTCGTATATCCGCAGCGGAGCGGTGCTGGACCTCAAAATCAAAACCGGTCTGATCCAGGCGATGGTGGCCGGCTCGGGCAGGAAGCCCTATGACGTCAAAATAACGATTAAACGTCTCGATCCCGAAAAGTGGAAAGAGCTTGTCGAAAAGACCTCCGGGCGGATCGAAACGGTGTCCGGTCTCTTGGAAGGTGTTTTCCCGCACGAGCTCGGAGATCTGTTCTTTGCGGAAAACAAAGGGCTTTTCCCCCGTCCGAAGGAAATCCGCTTTACCTGTTCCTGCCCGGATTACGCATCCTTGTGCAAACATGTGGCGGCTGCTTTATACGGGATAGGCACGCGCCTAGATAAACAGCCGGCGCTGTTTTTTACTCTGCGGGGTGTGAATATGGATGAACTGGTCGGAAAGGCTGCAACTCATGCAGCCGGACGCCTTTTGTCCAAAGCAGACGGCAGAGGTGGTTCCGCGGTCAAAAAGGGCCGTATCCTTAAGTTGGATGGAGCGGGCGAAGGCAGCCTTTCCGGAATGTTTGGAATTGCGGTCGATG
>CAZNDW010000096.1:0-4213 GCA_964571895.1 uncultured Planctomycetales bacterium | reverse complement strand
TTGTTGTCGACCAGACGCTGAGTGATATCCAATGCGTAAAGGATAGGCACCCCGCTGTCAACCAAGATGGCCATTTGGGAAGCAAACTTTTCAATCACAATAAGCTTAAAAACCCGTCCGAAGGTTGGCAGGCCATATAAAAAACGCTCAATCTGGATCCTCCCGGTTGTTGTTTTACTGTATCTTTTAAACAATACGACAATCACAGCCAAAATCCCCAAAAGCAGCGGAAATTTTGTCTTAATAAAACGGAAGCTTCCTAGAAGAGCCCTGGTGATCCAAGGGAGATCCACGTTCATGGCCTTAAAAACTTCTTCAAATTTTGGCCCGACGAAAAACGCAAAAAAGCCAACGGCCCCGCAAGCAACAAAGAAAAGAATTGCGGGATAGACAATGGCAGAGACAATCGTCGCCTGGAAAGCGGCTTGCTGCTCTAAGTAGAACGTGAGTTTGTCCAAGACCAAAGGCATGGTTCCCGAGGCTTCCCCCACCTCCACCAAACTGACCCAGAATTGATTAAACACTTTAGGATGCTTGGCCAAGCTCCCGCTTAAGGAGCTGCCTTGCTCCACATCCTTTTTGACTTGGTCTAAAACGGTAAAAAGCTGCTTGCTTTCCACCTGCGAGACGATGACCTCGAGACTCCGTAAAAGCGTAACGCCCGATTCCAGCATCGTGCCCAGCTGCCGGGAAAAGACGAGCAAATCCTCCAATTTAACAGCATTGTGTGTGAACGTGTGCTGCTTAGACTTTTTAGATACAGCTTCCTTTTTCGTTTTGGGGAGAGCCTCCTCGGCCTGAACACTCACCACAAAATACCCTTGTTTTTGCAGGCGATCCACCAGGCTCTCTTGATCTGCCGATTCAACGGTCTCGCTGAGGGTTTGCCCTCTGGAGTCTTTCACCACATACGTGAATCGGGGCATAATTTTCCCCCTCCCCTAACCCCTCCCACAAGGGGAGGGGAACTTACTTTATTTTTTTAAGCAGTGGCTATACTCAAAACCTCATCCAAGCTGGTGATGCCCGATTCCACTTTCTTGAGACCACTCTCAAAAAGGGTATCCATTCCATTTTTCCGTGCGGCGTCCTTGATCTGAGTATAAGGAGCTTTATTCCCAATCAATTGCCGAATATGGTCATCCACACTCAAGACTTCCCCCACAACCAAACGGCCTCTGTAACCGGTTTGATTGCATTCTTCACAACCCTTGGCGCGGTAAATGAGGTCGCTTTTAAAGGTGATTCCACCATGTTGTTCCGGCTTGGGCTCATAAGGCTCTTTGCATTTCGCACAAAGCTTTCTGGCTAATCTCTGAGCCAAAACTAGAATAAGAGACGGCGTGAGAAGATAAGACTCAATCCCTATATCCATAAGACGGGTGACCGCCGAGGCCGCATCGTTGGTATGCAGCGTGCTTAAGACAAAGTGGCCCGTTAAAGCGGCCCTCACACAAATCTGGGCTGTTTCCAGATCCCGGACCTCCCCCACCATAATGACATCGGGGTCTTGACGCAGGAAGGCCCGCAGCGCGGTGGCAAAGGTCAGCCCAATATCGGGTTTGACATGGACTTGATTGATGCCCTCAATCCTAAACTCCACCGGATCTTCGCAGGTGATGATGTTCTTACGGGGATCGATCGTCTCGCTCAAGCAGGCATACAAGGTGGTGGACTTCCCGCTTCCTGTCGGACCGGTGACAAAAAATAAGCCATAAGGCATTTTTAAGGCCTTGCGGATGGCATCCAGCTGCTTCTGGTCAAACCCCAATGTCGACAGATCTAAAGGCACCGCCGATTTATCCAAAATCCGCATGACCACCTTCTCCCCCCAGATCGTCGGGACTGTCGAAATCCGCAGGTCCACCACGCGATTTTCCATTTTGGCGGAGATGGCCCCATCCTGCGGGATGCGCTTTTCGGCAATATCGAGCTTCGCCAAGATTTTAATACGGGAAACGATCCCCAAGTGAAGATGCTTCGCAGGTGGTGGAATTTCATACAAGGACCCATCGATGCGGTAACGCAAACCGATCCGATCCTTATAGGGTTCGATATGGATGTCGCTGGCCCTTTCATCAATGGCCTGGCGGATAATCAAGTCCACCAATTTGACAACCGGGGCCTCTTTGGCTTTGGCAATCAGACTATCGAGACCGATCTCGGTTTCCGAGAGACCCGTCTCGGTCGTTCCCGTAGCGGAAAAAGCGATGTTCTCGGTCAGATAGGTATCTTCAACAGCTTCTTGAAGGGTTGGCTTCGCCTCGTCCAAGGCCGATTTATCTTCAAAATAAAAGCGGTCAACGGCCTTTAAAATCTCCGATCGCGTGGCCAAAAGCAGATTGATCTCGCATCCGGTCAGCTTTTTCAAATTGTCCAACATTAAAAGATCCAGCGGATCAAAGGCAGCAACCGTCAAGGAATTCATGTGCTTGGATAATGGTAAAACAACATTCTTTTTGGCAAACTCATAAGGAACCAATTTTTCCAATCCTTCATCCGCCTTGGGGGTTAATAGTCCTGATCCTTGGGAGGAATAAGGGATCAAAAGCTGTATACCTAAAGCAGAGACGATATCCTCTTCCTTGACCATCCCTAATTTGATTAAGATCTCGCCGATGCGGCCTTTTTGCTGCTTTTGAGCTTCCATGGCGGTCTTAAGCTGGGCCTGGGTAATAAGACCCCGCTGGATTAATATTTCACCCAGCTTTAAATGCGTCATCTTTATAACCCTTGGTTTTCAATCACGGATAAGGCCTTTTCAATCTCCTGCTGCCGCGAGGGAGCAATCTCGATTTTCTCATTGAGGGCACGATTCAAACCGCGCCTAGTCAGAGATTTGGATGAACGGCCATCCCCAACGATATGCGGCGTAATGAAGATAATCAATTCCCGTTCTTCGTCGGTGCGATCTTTGTGACGAAAGACCGCCCCTACCAGCGGGATGTCTCCCAAAAAAGGAATTTTGGTGATGGTCTGGGAAGAGTTTGTTCTCAAAAGTCCGGCTAAGACAATGGTGTCTCCACTGAACACCTTCATAATGGACTGGGAACCGCGCTCCTCGGGATCTTTGAAGGTCGTGCCTTCAAAGGTGCTTCCGGTTCGGGCCTGAATCACTTTGGGAACAATGGCCAGGGTGATTTCGCCGGTCAGAAGATTCGCCTGCGGGGTGACGATCAAAGAAATGCCGGTCTCCACCCGCTCGGCTTCTTTGGATTGGGTTGACGCTCCCTCGCTGGACTGGGTCTGGGTTTTTATACCGATGGCCTCGTCGGTTGTGATTTTAATCTGTGCGGTTTCGTTATTGAGGGTCAAAATCCGAGGGCGGGCCAAATTCCTGGTGTCCGCCTGGGTTCTTAAAAACTGCAGCGTGGCCGTCAATCCCGCGGCGCTGATCGTCCCCACACGGTATTCAGGGGAGGCAAACGTAAAACCCTTGCGAATAAGATCGTTTTGGTCCCAAGGATAAAGAACATCCCGTTCCGCGCCCTTAAACGTCACAATGTTTTCTCCCATTTTGACGCCCAATTTGTCTACCGTATTTTTAGAGATATCGAGCATCTCGACTTCAATGAGGATTTGAGGAACCGGGACATCGAGCCGGCTGAGGGTCCGTTCGATTACGGGAAACTGGGCCGGGATATCGGTGATAATCAGGCTGTTGGTTCTGGGGTCTTCCACAATCTTGCCCGCTTCCGTCAGAATGGCTTTGATCACCTCAACAATCCCCCCGGCGGTGCCCGTTGTACCCTCAGCAGAGGAACTCGATCCTGAGGAAGAACTCGACTCTGTTGAGGAAGTTGAAGAGCCTGCCGTAGTTCCAGAGTCACTTGCTGTCGAAATCGAAATTGTTTTATTTAGCTTGGAGGAGGATACTGTTGCGTGCTTCAAACGGTAAATCCGCGTCAGCAGCTCTTTTCCCGGTCTCTCCAGGGATTTCACAATAAAAATCCCGCTTCCCGGCTCGATCTGATACGTCAGCCCGTTGGCGCTTAAGATCCGTTCCAAGGCCTCCTCCACCGGCACCTCTTTAAGAAAAAGAGTCACCTTTTTGCTGCCCACCTCGGTCGCGGCAATAAAATTCAATCCGCTTTGCTGCGATAAAATCCTCAGCACATCATTTAAGTCGGCATCTTTAAATTCCATCGATATGGTTTTGGAGTATTCGGGCAAGATGAATTGACTTTTTCCGGAGATAACGGAATCAAGGCCT
>CAZNDW010000095.1:0-4440 GCA_964571895.1 uncultured Planctomycetales bacterium | reverse complement strand
GAGGAAGTATTTGAGGTAACATGCAACCTTTCACAACCCATACCGGAGTCGTCGCCCCCTTAGACCGTATCAATGTGGATACCGACGCCATCATCCCCAAGCAATTTTTACGGGCGATCGAACGGACGGGATTTGGCCAGCATCTTTTTCACGAATGGCGTTACCTCGATTACGAGGGGACTCAGGAGAATCCAGATTTTGTTTTGAATCAAGCGCCCTTCCGGCAGGCCACCGTGCTTTTAACCCGGGATAATTTTGGGTGCGGCTCCAGCCGCGAGCACGCGGTTTGGGCTTTAACCGACTACGGCTTCAAAGTCCTCCTGGCCCCCAGCTTCGCCGAGATCTTTTATAACAACTGCATCAAAAACGGGATCCTCGTTGTGACGCTCAAAACGAGTGAGATCGAAGAGCTTTTCCACGATGTCTTGCAAAATCCCAGCGGGAAGATGACGGCCGATCTGCCGGCCCAAAGGGTTTGCGGGCCCACCGGGAAAAGATATTCATTCGAGATTCCTCCTTTTGCGAAGGAGTGTCTGCTGAAGGGCTTGGATTCGATTGGATGGAGTTTGCAATTTCATGATAAAATAACAACCTACGAAAGGAAAATTCAAATCTCAAAACCATGGCTAAAATGAAAACAATCGATTATAAAAAGACCCCTCGACCTTTTTCTTCCATCATCACCGATGGCTACGAGCGCGCGCCCAGCCGGGCGATGCTACGCGCGGTCGGCTTTAAGGACGAAGATTTTTTCAAGCCCCAGATCGGTGTGGTCTCCACCTGGAGCATGGTGACTCCCTGCAACATGCACATCGATAAGCTCGCCCAGAAAGCGGCTTCCAGCGTGGATCAATCCGGAGGAAAGGCGGTGATCTTTGGAACGATCACGGTCTCCGACGGGATTTCCATGGGAACCGAGGGGATGAAATATTCTTTGGTTTCCCGGGAGGTCATTGCCGATTCCGTGGAGACCGTTGCGGCCTGCGAGGGGTTTGACGGAGTGGTTGCCATCGGTGGCTGTGATAAAAATATGCCCGGATGCGTCATGGCGATGGCCCGGCTCAACCGTCCATCGGTTTTCGTCTACGGCGGCACCATTCTTCCGGGATGTCATCGGGAGAAAAACGTGGACATCGTTTCCGTTTTCGAGGCGGTGGGCGCTTACGCGCATCACACAATCGACAGTCAGGAATTAAAAGCTATCGAGTCCTGTGCCATCCCCGGGCCCGGATCGTGCGGGGGGATGTACACCGCCAACACCATGGCCTCGGCGATTGAGGCGCTGGGCATGAGCCTGCCCAACAGCTCCGCCCAAGCGGCTATCTCCGCGGAAAAGGAGCAAGACTGTATTAAAGCCGGCGAGGCGGTCCTGCATTTGATCCAACAAGGAATCCGGCCCAAGGACATTATGACCAAAAAGGCTTTTGATAATGCCATCACCGTGGTCATTGCGCTGGGCGGATCCACCAATTCTATTTTGCATCTTTTGGCGATGGCCCATTCGGTGGGTGTCAAGCTCACGCTCGCTGATTTCACGCGGATCGGCAAAAGGGTTTCGGTCTTGGCGGATTTAAAGCCAAGCGGCCGTTATGTGATGGCCGAGCTGGTCACAATCGGAGGGATCCTGCCTTTAATGAAGACGCTTCTTGAAGCCGGACTCCTCCACGGTGATTGTTTAACCGTCACTGGAAAGACCCTTCGAGAGAACTTGTCGGATGCAAAAGATTATCCTCCGGGACAAAAGATCATTCGACCTTTAAGCGATCCTATCAAGAAAGAGAGTCACATGGTGATTCTGTATGGAAATCTTGCCCCCGAAGGCGCGGTCGCCAAAATCTCTGGAAAAGAAGGGACCCATTTCACGGGGCGGGCGCGCGTCTTTGACTCGGAAGAAGAGGCCCTCAAAAAGATTCTGGATGGGACCGTCAAGAAAGGCGATGTGATCGTGATCCGTTATGAGGGCCCTAAAGGCGGGCCCGGGATGCGGGAGATGCTGAGCCCCACCTCCGCGGTCATGGGCAAGGGATTGGGGAAAGACGTGGCGTTGATCACGGATGGACGCTTCTCGGGGGGAAGTCACGGCTTTGTCGTTGGGCACATTACGCCGGAGGCCTATGTGGGCGGGGCCCTTGCCATTGTCAAGACAGGCGATTCGATCACGATCGATGCGATCAAACGGGAAATCAATTTGAACATCCCTCAAACCGAAATCAAAAAAAGGCTAAAGAGCTGGAAGCCACCCCAATCGCGGTATACGTATGGCGTCCTCAGCAAGTACCGCAAGGCCGTGCGCTCAGCCTCCGAGGGCGCGGTGACGGACGCGTGATTCGTGGATCGTTAGTTCGTCTTTACGATTTGTGCCGAGAGAAGAAGAAAAGGGGACATCTGCCGGCGTCATTATTTATGTTATAATTACCATGGAGGTGAAAAATTATGCGATTCCGAATTATTATTGAAGAGGATGAAGATGGAGTTTTTGTGGCAGAATGTCCTTCTCTGCCCGGGTGCATTTCACAAGGCAAAACCCGCAAAGAGGCTGTCGCAAATATCAAAGACGCCATTGAGGGGTATTTAGCCAGTCTGAAGAAACACAATGAACCCATCCCTCCGTCTATTTCCGAAGAAGTCATTGAGGTTTATGCTTAAATTACCGGTTGTTTCCGGCAAAGATCTTGTTAAGATTCTCGCTAAACTCGGCTATACCTTTGATCATCAAACGGGCAGCCATATCATTTTGCGGCGGCAGGATCCGCCGCATCGCCGGCTGACCATCCCCAACCATAAAGAAATTAGCAGAGGAACCTTGCGCGGCATTATTGCTCAGGCTGGATTGAGCCGGGAGGAATTTTTAGATCTGTGTGATTAGATTAGAAGTTATCCCATAATTACCCGATGAAAGATATTTAAGAATGCCCAACGAATAAATCAAAACCAGCGCTAAAATATTCTCAAAATCTAACCGGGAGGAGAATATGAGCTGGGATGGATTAACCGATGACCAATGGAAAAGAGCCAAGAAGGTCATTCCTCCAAGGAAAATTCCTTGGAAGAAGAAGAGTCGCAGAGGTCGCAAGCCAGTAGATGATCGTAAATGTTTTGAAGGAATCCTGTGGATTTTGTGGACAGGCTCCCCTTGGCTGGCGCTTCCCAAGATATACGGAGCCAAGAGCACTGTCCATCGGCGGCTTAAAATATGGGCAGAGAACGGTGTGCTGGAAAAGTTATGGCGAGCGTTCTTGGCGGAATTGGAAGACAAAGATAAGTTGCGATGGAATGAATGCTTTGTAGCTGGGACATTTAGCAGCGCTAAAAAGGGGGCAAACTCGTCGGCAAAACGAAACGCGGGAAAGGAACGAAGCTGATGCTCATGGTCGATGGCCGTGGGACGCCGATTGGATTGCATGTTGAATCGGCCTCTCCTTCTGAGGTCAAACTGTTGGAGGCGACGTTGGATTCTCTGGATATTCCTGGCAAAAAGGTTCAGCCGGAACGCTTGATTGCGGACAAAGGCTATGACAGCAATAAGGCGCGGCAATTGATTGAAAACCGCGGGATGCTGCCCATCATCCCGGCCAGAGAAAACAATACCAAGGCGACGCATCAAGACGGGCGGCATCTTAGGCGTTACGGCAATCGTTGGATTATTGAACGCACCAACGCCTGGCTGCAAAATTTCAGGCGGCTGGTTGTCCGTTACGAACGTTCTCATGTTATTTTCACCGGATTGATCCACATGGCCTTTGCCATGATGATCCTTAAACGGTTTATATCATCGTGAATTTATGGGATAACTTCTAGTGAATGAACAAATATACATAAAAGACGAGAATATACTTTCTCTTATTAAAAATACTGAAGAAGTAATTGACACGGTAGGAGTTTATTATTTTGGTAAAACCGAATGGGAAAACAAGAAACAAGAAGTTAATAACTCTTTTAAAGAGAATTAAAGAGAAAATGTGCTGAGGAAAATTCAAGGAAACGTACCCAATTTAGCAGTATCAATAAAAGCCAAACAATAAAATCTTCATCGAAACCTACGGATGCCAGATGAACGAGTAGGATACCGATTCTATTTAGGTGATCCTTGCCAAGGAATGTCATAGCGATTTATCCATACGGTAGCGAAGAGTCCTAGCGGTTGGACGAGCTTTGAAGATTTAAAGAGAGGAGACCCCATGTCAGGGAATTCTTATGGACAATTGTTTAAGATCACGACCTTCGGGGAAAGCCACGGCCCGGCAATTGGCGTGGTGATTGATGGAGTGCCACCGGGGCTCCCCTTAACTGAGGCCGATATTCAAGCAGAGCTTGATCGCCGTCGGCCGGGCCAGAGTTCCATCACCACCCAGCGGAAAGAATCGGATAGAGCGGAGATCCTATCCGGCGTCTTCGAGGGGAAAACAACCGGCACCGCATTGGCCATGCTCATCCGCAACG
>CAZNDW010000094.1:0-4520 GCA_964571895.1 uncultured Planctomycetales bacterium | reverse complement strand
TCTGAGGTGATTCATGGTCTGCCTCCCTTTCGTTAGTGTTAGCGATTTTTTTCATACCAGCCAAAAGCCTGCCCATCCATCAATTGGGCGAGTCTTCCCCATCGCGGATCCAAGACGAGGATGCCCAAAGAGTTGTGCGTCAAGACAACGTATCGGCCGCCCGGCACCCACCGCAGATGCACCAAGGGCAAGGGTTTCTTGCGGATACGGAATAACCTTTTCGGCTGCCCCTTCAAAGCTGCGAAATAAAGATAATCCTTTTCATCCAGACCTAATCGGGTTTTCTGATCGGATACCCACACCATACTCTTTTGCCCGACACGATTTGAGGCACTGCGCGTCTCCCGCCAATAAGGATCGATGCCCAGAGGCTTCAGATCGGACTCTTTTAAGGCATCGCTTTTCGACGGAAAGCTGACCATCAACCGGGCCTCCAGGCTGGCTAAGGGGATCCGATAGATTTTTACCTTATGACGCGGCTGAGGATGGCTTTCCTTAAGGGTTTCCGTTTGGAAATAATAAAGATTATCTGCGCCCTTATCCCAAAAAAGGGAAGAAACGCCTCGCGCGAACATTTTGATCCTTCTTTTCTGCTGGTCTTTCAGCGAATAAAAGTAAAACTGATCTTGGGAGGAATAGGGTGACCAGCGGTAAAGCTCATAGCAGAATCCCCGGCTGTCGGGGGCCCATTGGATGGCCCGGAAATTTCCTTTGGCTTTATGTTCCTTCACCAACGCGCCCAGGAAATCAATCGTGCGGGCTTTATTTTTCTTCCGGTCATAGAGAACGAGCTCCGTCTTAGTCACAATGAGGATAAGCTTCCCATCGGGAGAAAAAATAAACTGCTCGATGGGGGATTCCCCCTCATAAATAAAATAGAGGCCCGTCCCATCAAGATTGATTTTTCCCAGAGCCCCTCCGAGAATAAAGTAAACGGGGAATTTGCTGGCCACCCACTTGGTGTCCGGCCAAAAATGCGTGAGGAAGTCGTCCTTTTTTTTGTGCTCCTCCTCCAGCCACCAGATGAAGCCGGCGGCAAAGACCATCAAAGAGATCCCCGTAATAACGAGGACGAGAAGAAAGCCTTTAAATTTCTTAAGGAACCCTTGATCCCAGAACATGATGTTTAAAACTAAACCCCAGCTTTGCCTTCACTTTTTGATTGCTGATGATTTTATAAGAAGACGGCCCCTCGCCAAACTGCGGCGGCGCCAAACCCAATTGGGAGGCAACGAAGGTGTACAGTTCTTTTTGGGTGGGATGAGCGTCCGCGCAGGCATTGAAGATTTCACCCCGCAGATCCTGGACAATGATTTGGATGATAATCTCAACGGCGTCATCCCGGTGGATCAGATTCATCGGCTGCCGGCCATCCTTCAAAAAGGCTTGTCCTAACGAAGACTGCCCCGGACGGCGGTCCTCCCCGTACAATCCCGCCAGACGGACAACCGTTGTGTCCCATCGGCTTTCTTTAAAAAGCATTTGTTCAACGCTTAAAAGAACTTCGGCCCTTTCATCAGCGGCCGTAAAAGAATCTTCTTCGGTCCAGATTCGATCGAGCTTCGGATACATCGCTGTGGAACTGGTGAAAATGACAAATCCGATTTTTGATTTTCGTAAGTGGTCCCGGACGGATTGGATCTCTTTTTGATACAACTGCGCAGGATTGAAATCCCGCCGAAAAGGAAGGGTGATCACCAAAATATCCGATTGAAAAAAAAGATCAATGGGGGAAATGGGGGCCAGCCCCGCCAACGGCGGGGCCAGCCCCGGAGGCTCTTGGATAACCGGAGGGTCGATCTCAATCAAAAAAGGGTCAATCCCATCCGCTTTTAAAAAAGAAATTTTATGGGCGGATGTGGTGGAACCTTTCACAGGGTATCCCAAAAGACACAGGGCCCTGGCTAAAGGCCATCCCAGCCATCCACACCCCAGGATACTCACCGTTGGCTTGACGCCCACATTTTCCTCCTACGACAACGAAACCCAAACAAAAATTCTGTTTGGGTTTCGTTATACGAAAACGAGGCTGGGCAAAAAAAAGGATGCTTATTCCACGTAGGTCTTCAGCTGTTCCCAGGTCTTTCGTCCAACAATCCCATCAGGATTAAGATTATGAGCCTTTTGAAATTCCGCAATGGCCTGTTTGGTTTTTTCTCCGAGCTTCCCATCAATCGCACCGCTGTAATAGCCCGCGTTTTTAAGCGCCAACTGCACTTGGTCAACACTGACATTCACTCGGATAACTCCCTCTTTCTTCAAGGGAGCCTCTTCTTTCGGTAAGACGGCTTTGCTTAAAGGAGATGCTTCCCTTTTCTTGACCTCTTCCGACAAAGACTTGACTTGGTCTTTGAGCTCACTGATTTCTTGATCCTTTTGCTCCAACTGACTCTCCATCTCACCTAAGCGCATCTGGAGCTGATCCTCCGGCATGGAGCTGCGCGTTGTCGCACAACCCACGAGACTTAAGACCCCCACCAACCCAACGAATGATCTTAACCGCACGTCATAACCCTCCTTTTGTTTTGAATAATCCCTGATGATTCTTCGCAATCGGCCCTGTGAGAGCGTATTGTATCACAAATGTTCTGAATCATTCCTAAAAAATCTTCTTAATTATGGACCCAAAACAGGACGAAATCCAAAACACCCCCACAACCATACTCCCACCACAAAAATTATCAAAGAGAGCCCCATCCATTTCGTGTTACGGATTTCTTTAAGCATATCGATCGGCTCCATCCTCCAGTTGATGGCCGCATAAAATCTTTTCTGAAATTCAATGACCTGAAGCGGCTTTAGATAAACCCATAAACCAAAAACCAAAACGATGAGGGATACCACAACCGGCAAAAAGACTTCCATCAACATAATCCTCCCTGGCCTGCCCTGGCCGGGCCTTCGGCCTTCAAGCCACCCACACCGTCTTGACGTTCACAAACTCCCGGATCCCGAAATCAGACAATTCCCGTCCATAACCGGATTCTTTGATCCCTCCGAAAGGAAGCCGCGGGTCGGAGCGGACAAAGGCATTCACAAAGCATAACCCGGCCTCTAGATGCCGCGACGCCAGCTCCTCTGCCCGTTTGAGGTCCTTGGTAAAAATCGCCGCGCCCAACCCGAAGGAGCTGTCGTTGGCGACCTTAAGGGCCTCCTCTTCGTCTTTGACGGGAATGATCGCGGCCACGGGCCCAAAGATTTCTTCCTCATAAGCGGGCATTCCTTTTTGGACATGGCTCAAAACGGTCGGGGGATAAAATGCGCCTGGGGTTCCCGGGATTTCTCCTCCCAGCAAAAGGCGCGCCCCTTTTTTGATGCTACGCGCGACTTGCCCGTGAAGCTCCCGACGCAGATCCTCGCGGGCCAGAGGCCCCACCTGCGTTGTCTCTTTCAAAGGGTCTCCCATCCTTTTGGACTTCATGACCGTCACAAACAACTCTTCGACTTGTTTTTGAATGGCTTTAGGGACGATGAATCTCTTGGCCGCAATGCAGCTTTGGCCGCTGTTGACCAGCCGAGAGCTCACGCATTGCTCCACGGCCGCTTTAAGATCGGCGTCTGGAAAAATGAGGTAGGGATCGCTCCCGCCCAATTCTAGAACGGTCTTTTTGAGAGCCCGCCCGGCCCGCGAGGCCACCTCTTTGCCGGCGCGGGTGCTTCCGGTCAAGGTCACGGCCTTGATGACGGGATGATCGATGATCCTGCCCACTTGATCAGAGCCCAGAACCAAGCTGCGAAATAAATCCGACGGAAATCCGGCCTCTTGAAAGATCTTCTCGATGGTTAAGGCGCAGCCCGTCACGTTGGAGGCGTGCTTGAGGATCGCCGCGTTACCCGCCATCAACGCCGGGGCGGCGAAACGAAAAACCTGCCAAAAGGGAAAATTCCAGGGCATGATGGCCAAAACAACCCCCAAAGGCTGAAAGGTCACGAAGCTGCGGGCGGCCTCGGTGGGGATCGTTTCATCCGCCAAGAAACGCCGAGCGCCCTCGGCAAAATAATCGCAGGCAAAAGCGCACTTCTCGATCTCGGCCCGGCCTTGAGTGACGGGCTTGCCCATCTCTTGGGCCATCAGACTCGCCAGGTCCTCTTTTCGGGCACGCAGGATTTCCGCAGCCTTCTTCATCTTCCGGCTGCGTTCAGGGAACTCACTCCAACGCCAGCTTTCAAAAGCATTCTGGGTTTTCTGCAAAATCCCCGGGAGGGTCTTCCCGGTCATCTCAGGATAGGATTGGATGAGTTTTCCGGTGGTGGGATTAATGGATTGCAGGGGCATGGTCTTAGTTTATCAAGAACCACAGCCCGCAATCAAGGGATTTATTCGGGGTCTTTTCTTTTTCCTCTACGGGATAAAAAGCGACCCCCCGCGTCTTGCTGTCGCAAGACAGCAGCAGGGGTCGCTTTCAGCCCTTTTCCAAGAAGCAATCACATGAGGGTGGCTGGTTTCGGGGAGGAGAGCTGTTTCGTCTTCCACAAAATATGGATCTTAAGGCAGTGGCAAAATCGCACCTTAAAAAAGC
>CAZNDW010000093.1:0-4542 GCA_964571895.1 uncultured Planctomycetales bacterium | reverse complement strand
CCTCCGGGATGGCGCACCGGACGAAAGATCACTGTTCAGACAGCTGACCTTTATCGTCGTTTATGCGAACATTCAAAAAGCATACGATCTGCCAAAGGATTGAACGTCCGTGATTTTAAGTGCCAGTTTGTTGTTCTCAGCGGCATTGAAAGCGATCTCGTTGTTCCTATAGAAGCTGCCCTGATCAGAAAGTTCATGCCCTTGTGGAACACTTGTGTTGACGGATTTGGAAATCACGACCCGGGCAAAGGGAGATACAATCAAGCGGTTTCGGAGTGGGATATTTTGCATCCCGGAAGAACGTGGGCCAAAAGGCTCAAAGGTCTTTCTCCCAAAAAGCCGGACATCTTAAAAAAAATCGCTCACCGGATTGAAACTGTCTAACGCTTCGATACAACAACAATCGCCTCGTATAAGCGGGCCGATTTTCCTGCATTCGCCGATCTCACAGAAGAATTGATAATGCTATTGCCATTTCTTGTGAGTCTCGGAATGTCAATTTGATCCAGCTTAAGACCGGCATTTTCACAAATTTCGCCAAAATATTTATCGGTGGCAATGGGTATCCCTTGGATTATGCTATTGCCAAGAACTACAAAAGCTTTACCTCCTCGGCGCAAAACGCTTTTGATCCTCAATGCAAATTTATGGCAATCGTTAAAATATGTGGCGGCGTAATTTGCCCATCCGTGCCCGCCGTAAACCCCTTTTTCAGTATTCGTATGCCGTAGTTGATTTAATGTGCGCTCGAGGCTTCGATCCTTCAACTTAAATTCCAAATCGATCGCTTCTTGATCTCTGACAGTCTGCCAGAACTTCCCAAAACTGTATTCTTCCATTATCCGCAAATCGTTTCGTTCCTTGAAAATATCCAGCCAATATAATTGAGGGCGGGTATTTCTGCTGTAATGATAATTATTTAAATAGGGCGGTGAAGTGATTATCAGATCAACCGACTCCGCCTTCACGCTTTCGTTTCTTTTCAGGAAAGAATTACTATAAATTTTAAACTTCACTGCCTTCGAGGGTAATTTTTCCTTAATCCATTTTATATCCTCGAGCATGTTTATTAGCTTTGCCTCAATGGCCGTTTCCACCGGATAATCTTCGATCTCGGCTTTTCCGCTGCTTACTCTCTTACCTAAACTAGGTTCGTATGAATAATTGGAATATTGAACCATCGTCGCGGCAAAAGCAATGCGGAATAAATCCCTTATCGATTCCGATTTAATGTCAGCTATAAAATCATTAATCACAAGTACCTTCCGAAGCACTCTGGGGCTATAAAACTCCACCTGTGTTCTAAATTTTTCCGGAGGTTTTGTTTTCGGTATATACCCATTGCCGACACAATGCTTATAAAAAGAATCGAAAGCTTTAATCGCGTGGGCAAATTCATCCAAGTCCACCTGATGCGATTCCAATTTCACCTTACACGCTAATGCAGCATAAGGATTAATTTCGAACCCCAGGGCATTGTGACCAGATAAAACAGCTTCAATCAATGTTGTGCCAACGCCCGCAAATGGATCTAAGACGACCCCTTTCTTTTTGTGAGCAAAAAAATCCCGCATAACACCTTGTACGAAATCACTTGAAAATCCAGCAATCCAAGGAACCCATCTATGGATAGGAACAGTTTTATTTGATGCGAAGGCGGGGTCGTTGAAAGCTGAATGCCCGTTAGCCGGGAGCGTTTCCTTGGAGGAAGGCAGCAATTCAAGCTGATTGCGATCTGTTTTTTGCTTGGGGTTTTTTAACATTGTCTGGGTCATCGTGATAACCTTTGCGAATATCCTAGCGCAGTTTGCTCGAAATAACACCTCTTACTTCACCCTCGATTTTAAAATCATCCGAAGCAAGGATGGGCGTATATTGAGCGTTGAGTGAAGTTAAAAAAATTTGACCGCCTTTACGATGGTATTTTTTAATCATTGCCTCTTCGTCATTCACGCAAACAATCAACGTTTCTGACGGCACCGCACGTGTTTTTTTTGCGATCACATAATCGCCTTCAAAAATTCTTGGTTCCATTGAGTCGCCTTTTGCCTTAACCATAAAAGCGTCTCGCGACGAAAAGTTCAGCAGTCGGGTGGAGACTGGTATTCGATCAACGGGATTGCCGTCCAGGATTGAACCGCCGGGGCCGCACTGCGCCATTCCGAAAAGATTCAAATAAACAATGGGCTTTTCCGGTCCGCCCGACACAATTTCATAGTTTCGAGGGTTATATTGGTCCCTTCGCAAGTATCCTTTTCTCTCAAGCTGGCGAATATGATGGACGGCCACGCTAGTCGAGGAAAAACCCATTTTTGCCTGGATCTCTCTTATGGTAAGAGGGTCGTCAATGGTTCGGATAAAGAGATCCAATAACTTCTTCTGTGGGCCGCTCAAGGTTTTCATATTGGATGTCATTCTAACAGGATTATCGGCATTTGCAAGAACTTATTGACTCGTTCTAATTTTTGTTCTATACTGCCTCTCGTTTGATTTTTATGAGGAATCGGCCTCTCACATTTTTAAAAAAAGTGGAAACAGAATTCACTACAAAGGGTCTCACATGAATACAGACAAAGGCAACGATGCGCCAGGTCTGACCAATGACCAACGCTTTCAAGTCCTCATGGCTCAGCTTGCGGAGCGATACGCCGCCTGGCATCAAATCAGGTCGAGAAGCATGCAGTTCACACTTTGGGTTCTAGGGTTGGCAATTGCCGGCACATGGAATCTTCTCCAAAACCCATGTTCATTTTATCAACAGCGCTTCGCATCATCCGCACTTGTTCTCCTCTTGGCTTCCACGGCAACATACTTCTTGAGCAGCCTTGCCCGGGGCGCACGGACAAATCGTGAGGCTTTGATTAATATAGAGACGGCCCTGGGTAATCACAAGAATGGCCAGTTTCTTTCAGATAAACCGCTTCTCCCGGGTGAGTATAAGGATACGAAGCCCCGCGCAAGTTCACATTTCTGCACGCTCTATACCTTACTGGGAGTAACATCACTTTACCTTTTGATCGCGATTTGGGTCCCGTTCAGCGGCTGTACGTCTGAAAGCAGTCTACCGACCACGGCCGGAAATATCAAAGCCCAAAATAATCCGCAAGCCAAAACTCATCACATCACAACGTCCAAAAAGGAGTCAGACAATGCTCAACTGCTCAAAGGAAATTGAAAAATATCATAATGAGAAGGTCCGCCTCAGCGAATCGGAACGCAACGAAATGAGAGAACGCCGGAAAGCGAATCAAGACCGGCTCAAAGACAATCTCAAGAAGAAGAAAAAGCCGTTACCTATTCGATTCATAAAACAAGGTTCTTATGCCATGTACACTATGACGCAGGCGCCCGATAAAAATTATGATATTGACGACGGCGCCGTATTTTCACGTGCAGATCTCAAAAGTCCCCAAGGCGCGGACATGACTGCTTCGGAAGCCCGTGACATGGTCCGTGACGCCCTCGATGATGGAAGCTTCAAAACGCCTCCGAAAAGCCTCAAAAACTGCGTTCGCGTCTTTTACGAAGCAGGCTATCATGTCGATGTTCCCGTCTACCGAGAATTCGAGGATGAAAATAAGAATACCGTACTCGAACTTGCTTCCAGCGATTGGCGGAAATCCAATCCCACTGAAATCACCACATGGTTTAATAATGCGGCCGTAGATAAAAGCCCAGACAGCACAAATGGCCGACAAATGCGACGCTGCGTATGCCTCCTTAAAAATTTGCCCGCAGTCGAGACGCATGGAATCTTCCCTCAGGACTCATCTTATCTGTTTTAACGGATGAAAAATATCCTCCGAGAAATGATCGCGACGACGAGGCTCTTTATGATCTCATGCAGGCGATTTATGACCGGCTTGTCCAGACAGGCTATCGCGTAATGAATCCATGCGACCTCGCTGAGGAACTTACCAAAGGTCCTGAAGATCCAAAAATGCAAGAATTGAAAGACCGCCTCAACTGGGCATTGGATCGGCTTCGCGATGTAAAAAATGAAACGTGCGATCGCAACGAAGCCATGCGCCGCTGGAATGAAGTTTTTAACACAGACTTCTTCGATCAATTTATTACCGATAAGGACGAAGAATCACAAAAGCGAAGCGGCAGAATTGGTGTTGCTGTGGCGGCTATCACTCCAAAAGCACCCAAGCAGTGGGCTGTTTAAAATTGACGTCTTGGATCAAAGAAAATCCAAAGCTACACGCAAGCGAAATTTCCGCAGTGCACAAACGATTCCCCGACGTGAGGATGATTGAACACCAAGGCAGATTGCTCCTAGAGGGACCCTTCCCCGCACTTGACGACGCTGGAGCAATCCTCCGTCAGTATCGCCTATTGGTCGTATTCCCTCAAGACTACCCGAGCTGGATCCCGGATGCTTTCATGCAGGAACCTCATGTTAAACATATAGCAGCGCGGCACATTTTCAGCAAGAACGGTCGTGCCTGCTTATGTCTTATTCATGAGGTGCCAAATTATTTTCCAACAGGCAGTCGATTCGATACCTATTTTGAACGGCTTCTCCGCCCCTGGCTG
>CAZNDW010000092.1:0-4597 GCA_964571895.1 uncultured Planctomycetales bacterium | reverse complement strand
GCCTTCACATCCGCCGCGACCGAAACCGGCTTTGCGATATTTTTGATCGCCAAATCCGGATCCTTAAGTCCGTGGCCGGTGAGGGTGCAGACCAAACGTCCTCTTTGATTTTTAAAATAACCTTTTTTGTTGAGCTTCAAAACGCCGGCGACTGAGGCCGCGGACGCTGCCTCCACAAAAACTCCGTCTTGAGCCGCCAATAACTGATACGCCCTAAGAATTTCTTCATCGGTCACGGCCTCAATGAGCCCTCCCGATTCATCCCGCGCCGCTTCGGCGGATTTCCAGCTCGCCGGGTTTCCGATCCGGATGGCGGTGGCGATCGTCTCTGGATTTTTGATGATCCTTTTTTCCACAATGGGCGCGGCCTTGGCCGCCTGGAAACCCAGCATCTTCGGCAAACGGGTCGTCTTTTCGGCCTCTTTATACTCCTTGTACCCTTTCCAATACGCCGTGATGTTGCCGGCGTTCCCCACGGGAATCGCATGGAATTCCGGGGCATCGCCTAAATCATCACAAATTTCAAAGGCAGCGGTCTTCTGGCCCTCGATTCTAAAGGGGTTGAGAGAATTCACCAGAGTGACCGGGTAACGGGCGGTGATCTCTTTGGCCAAGTGTAAAGCCTGATCGAAATTGCCTTGGATCGCAAGGACCGTGGCCTGATGAATCATGGCTTGGGCAAGTTTTCCAAGGGCAATTTGACCATCGGGAATTAAAACGATGCATTTCAATCCTGCCCGGGCCGCGTACGCCGCGGCTGAGGCCGAGGTGTTGCCGGTCGAAGCGCACATCACCGCCTTTGAGCCTTCTTCCTTGGCCTTGGAGATGGCCAGCGTCATTCCTCGGTCTTTGAAGGAACCGGTGGGATTAAGCCCCTCAAATTTCAAGTAGACCTCTAAGCCAATCGTGGAGCTTAAATGAGAGGACCGAATCAACGGGGTGTGGCCTTCCTTTAAGGTCACAACCGGAGTTTTGTCCGCCACCGGCAAGAACTTGCGGTATTGATGAATGACGCCGCGCCACTCCATTAGAGCTTCTCCATGCGGATGGCCACGGGCCTGCTTTTGACAACCGACAATTTGGTGATCTGCTGGAGTGACAACCGCAGCATTTTTTCCTGGGCATAATCGGTTAAGATCACCACCGGCACCGCGGAAGATTTCTTGTGCATCTTCTGGGTGACCGAGGCAATGCTGATCCCGTGCCGGCCCAAGATGCCCGCAATTTTAGAGAGGACACCGGGCTTGTCGATGGCCATAAACCTGAGATAGAACTTGGTTTTGATCTGGTCGATCTTCCGCAGGCGAAAATGGCAGATATCTTGAAATAAATTCCCCACACTGATCGCTGAGGAAGATTTATTCCTCGCTGCCAGATTGATCAGATCGCTCATGACTCCCGAGGCCGTGGCCATCTGCCCTGCCCCTTGCCCATAGAGCAAAATATCTCCCAGAGGGTCCGTGTCGATCAAAACAGCATTAAAGATCCCGCTGACTGATGCCAAAGGATGCTCCTTCGAGATGAGCGTGGGCTGAACCCGCACCTCGATTTGATCATTGGCCCTTTTGGCGATCGCCAAGAGTTTGATCGTTAATCCCAAACTCTCCGCATGTTCAATATCCACATGGGAGATGTGGGTGATTCCTTCCACGTAAATGTCCTTTATTCTGACCGATTTTCCCCAGGCCAAAAAAACCAAAATGGATAATTTATGCGCCGAATCAATGCCATTGACATCTAAAGAAGGATTTCGTTCGGCGTACCCTCTTTTTTGAGCCTCTTGGAGGGCCTGTGAGAAGGCCCAGTTGTTTTTGGTCATCTCGCTTAAGATAAAATTGCAGGTGCCGTTGATGATGCCGTACAAGGCGTTGAATTTGTTGCCGGCCAAACCTTCGGTAATGGTTTTAATAATTGGGACGCCCGCCCCCACCGAAGACTCGAAATAAATACCCCGGTTTCTTCGACGAGCTTCACGAAAGAGCTCTTCCCCGTGCTGAGCCAACAATTCCTTGTTGGCGGTCACCACCTGCTTTCCGGCCTTAAGCGCTCCGAGGATGATTTCCCGGGCGGGATGAAGGCCGCCGATCAATTCCATGACCACATCAATTTGCGGATCATTAAGGACCTTAGGGATCTGAGTGGTCAAAAGAGTTTTATTAAGCCCCTTAGTGTCTTTGGCATGAATGCTGCGGTCACAAATGGTCTTCAGGACAAATTCCGTGTCGAATTTGTTGCAGATAAAATTCTCTCTCATCCTCAGGAATTTAACAATCCCCTGGCCCACATTTCCGTAGCCGATCAAACCCAGATTGAGTCGATTCATGTTTTTGTTTGTCCCTGTTGATCAAAATACGACACAATTTTATTTAAAACCACCTGCGCCTGCGGTGTCAGGGAATCGAACATCACCCGTGTCTCATACAAAATATCGATCGCCTTTTCATGGGATTCCAAAACCGTTCCCTTCAAGGACGTTGTGCCGGCTAAGTAAGGTGTCTTCAATTCAACGGCTATTTTGATTCCTGACGCATACTTCGTTGATGTTACAAAACACATGCCCCCTAGACTGATATTTTTTAATTGAGAGATATCGTGGTGCGTCGTCTTAGGATCACTAAGAACATAATAGGAGAGAATAAAGTTTTTCTTAATACGAAGGTATTGTCGGCGCTCTTGTTGGGTTTCGTTCTGTTTAGCCATAGGGACCTCTTTTCTTTGATAGGTTATCTGTAGTGAACCCCGTAAAGGCCGTAGCCCCGTAGAGGCAAAGATCAACACTTGTTTACGGGGTTTACGGCTTTCCCTCTACGGGGTAAAAGTCGGAGCGGTGAGATTTGAACTCACGACCCCTTGAACCCCATTCAAGTGCGCTAGCCAAGCTGCGCTACGCTCCGATTATTTTCTTTGGATCCCTAAACTTACTCTGCCTTAACCTTCCGTCGCATCAAATCCCCGACAGCCGTTTTCGGATTTTTTCCCTTGTAAATAATCTTAAAAATCTCGGTTGTGATCGGCATAGGCACTTGATGTCTTCTCCCCAACCGATACACGGCTTTTACCGTAGGCACCCCCTCAGCGACCGTGTGCATCTTTGATGTGATCTGCGCAATGGTTTTTCCTTTTCCCAGTTCTTCTCCCACAAACCGATTGCGGCTCTGCGGACTAAAGCAGGTCGTCACCAAATCCCCCAAGCCGCTTAAACCGGCAAAGGTTTGAGGTTTGGCGCCGAAGGCTGCGCCCAAACGGGCCATTTCATTCAACCCCCGCGTCAAGATGGCGGCCTTGGTGTTGGTCCCAAAACCCAATCCATCACAAACACCACAAGCGATGGCGATAATATTCTTTAGGCTCCCTCCCAACTCCACACCCACCACATCGGAGTTTGTGTAAATCCGGAATGTCTCCGAATGAAAAACACTCTGGAGTTGACGAGCCAACCCCCTGTCTTTAGCGGCGATGACCGCGCTTGTGGAAATCCCCAAAGCCACCTCCCGGGCAATGGTAGGGCCGGACAAAACCGCCAGCTTCACCCTTCCCAATTCCTGATCAATGAGCTCTGAGATCCTCAGCAAATTCACCGAGTCAATGCCTTTGACGGCACTGAGGATCATTTTACGGGAAAGATCAAATCGTTTTAACTGTCTCAAAATACCCCTCAGGTATTGAGAAGGGATCGCCAAAACGATAAGCTGGGCGTCCTGCAGGGCTGAATCCAACTTTTCTGTTAATTCCAGCTCCGGAGGAATTTCAATCCCGGGGAGAAATTTTGTGTTTTGCCTTGTCTTTCGGATTTCCTGAAGATACTCTGGAAACGGCCCCCAAAGTTTAACACGATAATGCCTTTTGACAAGATGAATGGCCAGAGTGGTCCCCCACCCCCCATCGCCCAAGACCGCAATCGTCTGGATTTTTGACAACAACCCCTCCTTATTTCATTTCCACACAAAAATCTCCCGAAAGACTTCAAAAAGATACGCCGCGCCCCAGCGCCAAACCTGCAATTTGCGGATGCCCCCGGAGCGGGCCGGTTCGTCTCCGGGGATATCGGCCACTTTCAGTCTTCTTTTGGCGGCGCGGATCGAAAGGAGCGGTTCCCAACTGACCGTCGTTCCAAATAACCTTTCCTCCAATTCGTAGCTTGCGTCTTTATCCAAATCCAAGTCGGAGATTAATCTTTTTTTATACGCACGATAAATGACCATGGCATCGGTATAATGCCCTTTATGTAAAAGATTGATGAGCGTTGTGAACAGTTTGTTGCCGAAGGCGGTGATCAAATCATCATCATAGCTTCGGGCGCCGTCAGCATAGCGAGAGACAATGACCATATCATAACCTTCTCTCATTTTACGGATGCATTCGGGAATAAGCTCCGGAATGGAATTGCCGTCGGGACTAAAGGTAAGAATCGCATCCCCCGTAACATGGGGCAGGGCTTCCCTATACGCATGGCGCATGCCCCGCTTTTGCTGGACGATCAAGGGATAACCCATTTTTCTGGCGTATTCGATCGTGCCGTCCGTGGACTGGCCGTCCACAATGAGCAGTTGATCATACCACTCTTCCTTGATCTTGGGCATGATGGTTTTCATGCCGT
>CAZNDW010000091.1:0-4606 GCA_964571895.1 uncultured Planctomycetales bacterium | reverse complement strand
GGCCAATGAGCGTTGTCCGAATCAAGATCTGCGGGATCACTCACCCTCAAGATGCCGGGAAGGCCGTCGAGCTCGGGGCGTGGGCCCTGGGATTTGTCTTTTATAAAAAGAGTGTTCGTTTTGTATCCGCGGCCAAGGCCAGAGAGATTATTCGAGCGCTTCCCCCGTTTGTTGTGTCCGTGGGAGTTTTTGTGAATGAAAAAGAATCCAGGGTCAAAAAGATCGCTGATTTCTGTGGCATCAGCACCCTCCAGTTCCATGGAGACGAATCTCCTTCTTATTGCGGGAGATTTAAAAGTTATAAGGTGATCAAGGCCTTTCGGATCAAGGAGGGATTCGACCTTTCTCATGGGGATCCCTATGAGGCCGTCGATGCCTATCTTCTGGATAGTTATCACCCCGATCGGTATGGCGGGACCGGAAGGACTTTCGATTTGCGGATGGTGCGGCAAAAAAAGATCAACAAACCCTTGATTGTGTCCGGAGGGCTTAATCCGCAGAATATCGCGCAGGCCCTAAGAGAGATTTCTCCGTATGCGGTGGATGTCTCCAGCGGAGTGGAGCGCCTTCCCGGCCGCAAGGATGGGCGATTGCTGGAAGAATTCTTTAGAAACGCTCAAGGAAAGCTGGATCCACCGCCCAAGAGAGGCTCCTAATCCAAAACACTCGGCGCCGAGCGTTATGGAATGTTCCCCACGAGCGTGGGGATGAACCGGTAAAATCTTGACCGTAGGAAAGTGTTCTGTATAATTTATTGGAAGTCATTTGGGAAAGGAGTATAATTTCGCTATGCCAGAACCTCAGGTAGCACAACCACCGACAGAGAAAAAGCCGGCCGCCGGAGGCCAGGCAGCACCTCAAATCAAAACGTGCGCCTCCTGCAGCAAACCCCTCAAAAGGGTGAAACGCTACTACCGCAACGGCCAGTATTATTGCAATAAGAATTGCTGGCGGGCCAGTCAGAAAAAGGACAGCCCAGTTCAAGAAACTCAAGAAACCGCCAAAGGATAATCCATGGTTGATTTTCCCCCTGAGCGACGCCGATGGCCGCGTCTGGAGAATAACATCCCGATCAAAATCTCCACGGAAGATTTTGATGTGGTGACCGAGACCAAAAATCTCAGTACGAATGGAGTCTATTGCCGCGTGGATAAGAAGCTTCAACCCATGACCAAGTTCAAAATCCATTTGCTTTTGCCCATCAAGAAGAACAACCGGCTCGCCACCAAAAGGATCTCTTGTCAGGGGGTCCTCGTGCGCTCCGAGGCCGTTGCGGGAGAGCACGCTTTCAACATCGCCATTTATTTCACGGATATTCAGCAAAAAGACATCAGTTACTTGAACGATTACATCAGCGGGATGTTGGTTAAAACCAAAGCTTAACCCTTCGACGCGCTCCCCGTCCTAAAGGACGGGGGCTTGCTCAGGGTAACTCTGAGGGGCGCCCCGACTTAACGTCGGGACGCCATCGAAGAGTTAAGGAAGGCACTTTCCCATGGACAATATCATGGTACAGTTCACGCCCCTTCAGGCCTTTGTGGCCTTGGCGTTTGATGTGTGGGTCATCGTCGTTCCCCTTCTGATTCTTCGCAAACTGAACTATTTGACAGAGCTTTTGCAGTCATACCTCAATACGGATCGAGACGCTTCGTCAACCCCGTAAAGAGGTGTTTGTCATTGGCTTTCTACCCATGAACCAGTCCCACCTTAGGGCGGGACGGTTCAGGGTTTCGCCACACGGGCTAAAACCGTGGGGCTTCACGGGGTAAAAATGAAGGGAGAGGAAACCTTTAAGCCGCATAGACCCATTAAGGTTTTATACGACGATGATTATTATGCGGCCTTTGACAAACCCGCGGGTCTTTTGGCGATTCCGTCTCCTAAAAGGGAACAACATACTCTTTTGAGCCTTGTCAATACGCCGGCGGCCGCCTCTTCTCACCCAAAAATTGCAATTGAACCACAATTGCAGTTTTTGCCCGGAGGGCCGCTAGAAAAAATCTCAAGGAGATTTTTTCTGTCCAGCGGGGTGAAACCCTTTGGGTTTCAGGGAGGACGATTGCATCCCTGTCACCGGTTGGATCGAGACACCTCGGGGGTCATCCTTTTTGCCAAAGGCAAAAAGAATCAAAAGATCATGATGGAGGCCTTCCGCCAAAAGAAGGTTCGGAAAATTTATATCGCGTTTGTCCACGGAAGGCTGAAGAATCGAAGCGGTGAAATTAAATCCAGAATTAGAGATTTCGATCCATCCCGGTTTCGGAGGTGGTTGCCTCCCCCGTATAAATCTCTACGAGATTCTACGGGGCCTGCCCTGTACCAGAACGGTACAGGGCAGGCCCCATGGGCCGTCACCCGCTATCGGGTGATCGAAACAAAAAAAGATTTTAGTATCCTGGAAGTTACTCCGGTCACGGGACGGACCAATCAAATCCGCATTCATTTCAGCCAGCTGGGGCATCCGCTGGTGGGGGAGCGCAAATACGCCTTTGGAAAGGATTATGCGTTAAAGTTTCGGCGCACAGCCCTTCATGCGTTGAGTCTCAGCTTCATTCACCCGGTCTTTAAAAAGGAAATTCGTATTCATTCGCCGCTTCCCGAGGACATGGAACAGTTTCGTTTAAGGACCCTTTCATGAAAGAAGCGACCCTGCGCGAGTTAACCCGATTATGCCACGAGACGGCGAAGAAGAAAGGGTTCTGGGACAAGGAGCGTAACATCGGAGAGGCGCTGATGCTGATTGTCACCGAGCTCGCCGAGGCCATGGAGGCCCACCGCGTTCAAGATGAGGAAAATTTTAAAGAGGAATTGGCGGACACCTTTATTCGCTTGTTTGATCTGTGCGGCGGGTTAAAGATCGATATTCAAACCGAAATCGAGAAGAAAGCCGAGAAAAACAAAGAAAGGCCTTACAAACATGGAAAAATTTGTTAAAGTCGGTCGGTTGATTTTGTTTCTGGGTTTGCTGGGTTTCCTCGGGTGTACGACCGTTCAGATCCCCGAGTACATCCAGGATAAAAATCCGTATAAAAGAGAATTTGCGGCGTCTTTTGATGAGACGCTCTCGGCGACCAAGGGCGCCTTGAAAGATCTCGGATGGCGGATCCTGCAAACCTATGATCCCGTGGTCTTTGAGCAAACCCCGCACCCTTCCGCGGGCGGCGGGCAGCTTTTGATCTTTACCGAAAGCAAGCAAAGCTCAAGGATTCTTTATTCCCGTTATACGCGATTGAATCTTTATCTTCGATCCTTAAAAGACGACAGAACCGAAGTCGAGATCCGATACGCCGCAACCACATCGGTTCTCATCAAAAATTTTAAAAGTTATAAGAATAACCGATCGGTCCATAGGGTGTTCGACCAGATTGCCGCGCATCTTAAGAAGTAAATCCAAAGAAACCCCGCCTTCCGGTCATTGTGCCTTAATTCCACGATCGCATGCATACGCCCGTTTTTATAAACCATACCTTGAAGGAGCCCCTCAAAGGACGCGGGGCGAATTCTCGGCCCCCCAACCGTTTTGAGAATTTCCACACCGAAAAATATGCCGACAATGCCGACGATTTCGAGCCGCCGGGTCCCTCCGCCGCGACTCAAATCATCCGAGAAACCGCCCGTTCCATAATTTCGTATAATGACAGTCCCGACGTGGGGCTTGAGGCGACTCTCAATCCGTACCGGGGATGCGAGCACGGCTGTATTTATTGTTATGCCCGCCCCACCCACGAATACTTGGGGTTCTCCTGCGGACTGGATTTTGAGACCAAGATTGTTGTGAAGGAAAACGCCCCGGAGCTTTTGCGAAAGACCCTGAGCTCTCCCCGTTGGCAGCCGAAGGTCGTCGGTTTAAGCGGAATCACCGATTGTTATCAGCCCATTGAGCGAAAATTGCAAATCACCAGAAAGTGTTTGGAGGTCTTCACGGGATTCTTAAATCCGGTCGTCATTATCACCAAAAATTATCTGGTCACCCGCGATATTGATCTTTTGGAAAAATTGGCGCAGAACCACGCGGTGGGGGTTTTGATTTCCGTGACAACGCTGGATGCGAAGTTAGCCCAACGGATGGAGCCGCGCACTTCCCAGCCCCAAAGAAGGCTGGAGGCCATCCGGTTGCTTTCGGGTGCGAAGATTCCGGTTGGGGTTAATGTGGCGCCGGTTATTCCGGGCTTAACCGATTATCAAATCCCATCGATCCTTTCAGCAGCAAAGGCCGCAGGGGCCCAGTTCGCCGGTTACACCGTGCTGCGTCTTCCCTACGGGGTGGCTGGTCTTTTTGAAGAATGGCTGAGCCGTCATTTCCCTGAGCGTAAGCAAAAAATCCTCAACCGAATCCGTTCGATTCGGGAGGGGAAGCTCAACGATCCCAATTTCCATTCGCGGATGGAAGGAAAAGGGATTTATGCCGATGAGATCGCCCAAGTTTTCTCGCTTTGGCATCGGCGCTTGGGGTTATCCGAAGGCGGGCCGCGGCTGTCCACAGAATCTTTCCGCCGACCTCACCTCCGGCAGATGGAGCTTTTTGCCGGTGCGGATCAAGCGGGATTAATAGATGCTGGAGATCCTTAAAGAGGTTAAACGGTTACCTTGATTAAAATGACCTTGA
>CAZNDW010000090.1:0-4629 GCA_964571895.1 uncultured Planctomycetales bacterium | reverse complement strand
TATGAAATTGATGCGCAGCTTGCGTACAATTACACGGAAGATGTCACAATCGGCGCATCATTCGGCTGGTTTGTACCGGGCGATTTGTTTGACGACAGAAGCGCCCACGGGAGGACCAACAATGACGTTGCCTCGCAGGCCCTTGTCAACGTGGATGTGAACTTCTAGGATTAGGGGGAGCTCACGGTTTTTGAAAAGCCTCTGCCACGATTCGTGGCGGAGGCTTTTTATTTTCACCTGACTTTTTTTAACTTTAGAAAAAAAGTAAAATTGTATTTGAATTCCAGATTTCTTTGGTATGATAAATCTAAATTTAATAATTTAGGAATGTCCCTTCTATGACTCGTGACGAAATTTATGACCACCTCGCCCAGGTTTATTTAGGGAAACGCAGCGATAAAGCCGAAGAGAAAAACCCACCCTTTAACGCGTGGCTGGTCATCAACATTGTGCTGACCTTTGTCATTCTCGCCAGCGTTGTCTATGGTTTTACAGCCTTTTTGGCGAATCGAGGGGAGTATTCCCGAAAAGGCGTTATCTTCGCCCTCAATAACGGCCCTATCCGGATTTTGTATGATCTTAACGAACCCTATCCTCAGGTGAAGATGTTTTCCCTCAACCTTCCCGGAATCAATGTCTCCAAATATGAGAAATTGAGTTTTTCCATCCGCGGGCTGGAGGGTGGATTCCCAGGGATTGTCAAGATTGTCTTGAAAAACCAGAAAAACGAAAAGTCCTTCTATTATGTGAAGAATGTGAGGCTGAAATGGCAGAGTTTTAGCATCCCTCTGGAAGAATTCCCGCAGATTACCGATTGGACAGCCTTGACCGACGTGGTTTTTGTGATGGAGGCTTGGAACGCCGAGAAAAAAAAGGGTGTGATCCTCATTGATAATATTTGCTTCTCGCGTTGAAGAGCTTTAGCGAATATCCCCAATTCCCGATCATGAGAGAAGGGAGGAAAGGTAAGCAAAATGCGAGTCATCTCCATTGCGAATCAAAAGGGAGGCTGCGGTAAAACGACAACCGCTATCAATCTGAGCTGTGCCTTAGCTTTAAGCGGGAAAAAGACGCTCTTGATTGACCTCGACCCCCAAGCCCACGCCTCTTTGGGACTCAATGTCCACTCCCCCAGCAGCATCTACAATGTGATTTCAAGGCTCACCCCCCGGAAATTAAAGCTCGACGATATTATCGTAAAGGTGGAGGACCAGTTTGATATCGTTCCCTCCAATATCTTGGTGGGAACGCTCGAACAGGAATTAGCCGATGAAATCGGCCGCGAATTAAAATTGACCGAGGTGATTGATTCTCAAAAAGAAAAATACGATATTATCCTCATCGATTGCCCACCGAGCTTAGGGTTTCTCACGGTCAATGCCATCCGGGCGAGCTCTGAGGTCATGATTCCGGTTGAGACCAGCCGGTTTTCCCTGCAAGGGGTGGAGCATCTCATGGATATTGTGACGCTCATCCGGGACCGACTGAATCACCCCGTGCGCTGCCACGTGCTGGTCACTATGTTCGATTCCCGCCTCAGGCATTCTTTTGCCATGCTCTCTAAGATTAAAGAGCGCTTTGCGGACATTCTTTTGAATACCATCATTCATGTGAATGTCAAATTAAAGGAATCGGCGGTCCTGGGGGAAACGGTTCTCCGGTATGATAAATATTCCCGCGGATCGAAAGATTACTTTGCCCTGGCTCGAGAGCTCATCGCTTTGGAGAAACCCCCAGAAAAAAAAGAGGCTCCTTTAAGCCCTCTATCCCAGAAGATGCAGGAATTGGTGAAAAAGGAAGCTGCGGGGATGGCCCGCACGAAATTTTTCTTGGATGCCCCCCAAGCCCAGTTGGTTTATATCACCGGGAGTTTCAATGATTGGTCCTTGGATGAATCCTGCCTCATGAGCCAGACGAATGGCCGCTGGGAAGTGGACGTATCTCTTAAACCCGGTGTTTATAAATATCAATTTATTGTGGATGGCAAGTGGAAGGAGGACCCCGGAAACCCGTGGCAGGAGAGAAACTCTTTTGGTGACATCAATTCCCTTATCGAGGTCAAAGGCAATGGACAAACTTGAAAAGTATCAGGAAAAACAGGTTCTGGAGGGAAAAATCTTTGCGGTTCTTTCTTATCTTTCGATTTTGTGCATCATTCCCTTAGTTCTCAAAAAAGACAACCCCTTTGCGTTGTTCCACGCCAAACAGGGGCTTGTGCTTTTTGTGATGGAGGTGGCGGTTTTTATTGCCAGTGTGGTTCTGGAATGGATTCTTCGTCCCTCTGTTTTTCTCTTTGGGATCCTTTCTCTGTGGGGGATCATCGAAGCCTTAAGAGGCCGCGACCTTAAGCTGCCGGTCATATCCGAGATTGCCGATCGGATCACGCTTTAGCTAGTGCCCTTGCAACTTTCTTTTGTTTTATATTCGGCAAGGGCACTGAGGGGGTGTGGGGGAACCTGTTCCCCCACGATTGGGGGGTGCTCAGTCCCGACCAAGGGTCGGGACGCCGAAGGGGGGCTTGCCCCCCTAGCGGAAGTGCCGCTGGATATTCCAGGGAATTTAGTTGCAGCGGCACTAGTTCCCGCTGAAAAGTAATCGAAAAAAGATGAAGATCCCCTCCAAAACCCATCATTCCACAGAAGGGCAGAATATTATTGAATACCTCCTTTTAATGGTCACCTGCATCCTGATTTTTCTTGTGTTTCTAAGCCCGTCGGGTTTGTTCCGCAATAGGATCGAAAACACCGTCAACGGAACCGTCAATCAGCTTGAGGATATGGCGAACAATGTGGTCTTTCCCTGACGGCGTGGGAGAAGGAAGGTTCTAAAATCCCCGTCTCTGGTCTTCGATCTTTTGTTTATAATTTTCCATCAAGATTTTTCTTTGAGCTTCGACTTCTTCGGCAATTCTTTTCTGGCGGTTTTTAAGATCCTCGGTTTTAAGCGATGGGCTTGGGGTTTGGGAGGCCTTGAAGCTTTTTGCGATCCCCGCGATAAAACTCATAAAAAGACCCCCGCCCACTGTGAGGCCCAAAGCGATTAAGAAAATGATATAGATCTTTTTCATCGCATCTTTATTCTGCTACGCCCCCGCTGCTTTCTTGCCTGCCTGTCGGCAGACAGGCGAAAGCAAGAAGCGGGGGCTTCGGAGAATAGTATAGAATCCAGATCCGCCATAGGCAATAAAATTATGCTGAGAACGCCCAGCCGATGGGATGTGTTTTTTTTGTCGTGTTTTGTGATTTTGACGACACTCCAGCCTTATTATCTGCGCGGGGAAATCAATCTTTTTGAATTAGGATTATACCTTCCTGGTATTGCCTCAATCCTCTCCGGAGGAATTCCTTATCGAGATTTTTTTCATTTGCGCGGCCCTTTTGAGCTGTATGCACCGGCTTTTCTTATGAAAATTTTTGGGGAGAATGCCGCGGTCTTATCTACGTATTTTTATGTGGGAACGGTCTTGACCCTCTTGGTTGCCGTGCTCATCGCCGCCCATATTTATCGAACCAGATGGATTTTCTATCTCTTCGTTCCCATTTTGGTCGCGAGGACGTTTCCTCGGGTGGTTTTCACCTATTGGGGCGGGATGCGCTATTGTTTTGGGCTTTTGGCCGTTTTACTGGCGATCCAATTTTTTAAGAAAGGACTATTGCGTTGGATATTCGGCGCTGGCGTTGTGTCTGGGATTGCGTTTTTCACGAGTGTGGAGGTTGGATTTTGTGCGATCGCATCCATCCTTACGGCGTTCGTTGTCTCTTTTGTCTTGAAACTGCACCCACGAACTCTTACCCAGAGGGCCTTTTGCAGTTATATGGGTGGACTCTTACTCCTTGTCCTTCCTTATGGCTTATACATGCTGAAGACACATTCCTTGGGGGCCTACGTGGAGTGTGTGGTCGCGGTCATCACGAGGATGCAAGAAGTGATCAACCTCCATTTTATCTCAACTATGCCCCGGAATCCTATCGAGGCGTTATTGGCGATGCTAAATCCCACCGCGAAAAATTTCCGGCATATGACGCCAGCGTATGTATATCTTTTTCTTCTTATTTTTTTTACATTCAAAATCAAAAGGAAAACCCTGACCACCGACCATTTAAGCGTCATTTGTGTCGGTGTGTATGGGTTGATCATGTATAACACCGCCTTTCGAGCGATCTGGGGATCCCAGTTTGAAATGGCATTGCAACCAGAAAAGATCCTTTTGTTTTTTCTCTGCGAGGAAGCGTATCTATGGTTAAAGACCCTCAGGCCTTCGGTGTTCTTTAAATTCGGCGGGGTCCGTGTCTATTTTAGCCGAATTTTCCTGATGATTTTAATTTTATCGACTGTTGGTTACTCCCTGCAGCGGTTTAATCATCGTTTCTTTGCCTTTAAGTTTGTGAGAAATTTTTTTATGAGGAAGGATACCGCGGGCTTAATCCCCTTAGCCGGCCACGAAACAAAGAAGCTCACATTAAAGCGAGTCAAGGGCATGACGGTTCCTCTTAAGCAGGCCCAAGAGCTGGAATCCATCGTTCTTTTTATCGAGAGGCACACCCAACCGGAGGAGAGGGTCTTGATGTTTCCCGAATTAGGCGCCTACAGCTTTATCGTGGATCGGCCCTTTGTCGGACGGTTCCCCAT
>CAZNDW010000089.1:0-4664 GCA_964571895.1 uncultured Planctomycetales bacterium | reverse complement strand
ATCAGGGGGCCTGTGGCTCTTGTCCCAGCTCTGCGATGGGCACCTTGAAGGCGATTGAGAATCTCTTAAGAGAAGGATATAATCCCAACTTGGTTGTGCAGTTGGGATAGGGTTTTAAAATATGGATAGCGCCCCTTTAACCCAAAAGCGATGTCAACCCTGTGAGGGGATCGGAAAGGCTTTTAGCACTGAAGAGGCCCGGGGGTATCTGAACGATGTCAAGCACTGGCAAATCGATCAAGCCGGTCAAATGATTTTCCGAGAATACGTCATGAAAAATTTTTTAGCTGCTGTCCGTTTGATCAATAAGATCGCGGAGCTCGCGGAGGCCGAGAATCATCATCCGGATCTGCATCTGGCCGGTTACAGAAAATTGAGGGTGGAATTGACAACACACGCCCTGGGAGGATTATCGGAGAATGATTTCATTGTGGCGGCCAAGATCAATGAGCTGCCGGCAGAGCTGAAGAGTTAATTTTTTTAACTTCAATTAAGTTAGTTTTTGGAGTATATTGGAGCCCTTTGAGAACGGAGATTCGATTCCATGTTCAAGATCAATAGAAAGATTGAATACGCCCTGATCGCCCTCAAGCACATGAGCCAGCGGGAGAAGCTCACCACGGCGAAGGAGATTTGCGACATCTATCATACGCCGTTTGATCCCACCTCCCGCGTGCTGCAGCTGATGGCGCAGGAGGGGATTCTGAAGGCGGAACACGGCTCTCATGGGGGATACCAAATCACCAAGGATCTTTCTGAAATCACCTTTGGGGAGCTGATCGCGATCATTCTGGGGCCGGTGGAGATCGTCAACTGTTTTCACGAGCATTCCTCGCACTGCGAGCTGACTCCCTCGTGCAATGTGATCTCTCCCATGTTGAGGTTAAACGAAAAGGTGAATCAATTGTTTCAGACGGTAACGATTCAGGAGTTGATTGAGTCCAAACATTCGGCAGAGAAGACCATCCGGCTCAAACCCATTGAGAAATGCGCGGCGTAAAAGGAGAGATGATCCATGGCAAAGGCTATTCAAGAACGCGAATTAACCAATCGCGAATATAAATACGGATTCGTGACCGACATTGAAGTCGAGCATTTCCCTAAAGGGCTGAATGAAGACATCATCCGAGGTCTGTGGGAAAGAAAACGCGAGCCCGACTTCATGCTGGAGTGGCGGCTGAAGGCGTACCGGCATTGGGTGACCATGAAAGAGCCCAAGTGGCCGAACTTTAAGTATGGCCCGATCGACTATCAAGCGATCACGTATTACTCGGCGCCGAAACAGAAAACCCCAGGACCCGGCAGCCTCGATGAGGTCGACCAAGAGCTCCTCAAGACCTTCGAGCGGTTGGGCATTCCTTTGACAGAGCAGAAACGCCTGACCGGGGTCGCGGTGGATGCGGTCTTTGACAGCGTTTCGGTGGGGACGACCCATCAAAGCGAACTGGCCAAACGGGGGATCATCTTTTGCTCGATGTCCGAGGCGATCCACAATTATCCCGGGCTGATCAAAAAATATCTGGGCTCGGTTGTGCCTTACAACGACAATTTCTTTGCCTGCCTCAACTCGGCGGTCTTCACCGACGGGTCATTTTGTTATATCCCCAAAGGGGTGAGGTGCCCGCTGGAGCTTTCCACTTACTTTCGAATCAACGCCGCCGAGTCCGGCCAATTCGAACGGACCCTCATTATTGCCGAGGATGACAGCTACGTCAGTTATCTCGAGGGATGCACGGCCCCTTCCCGCGACCAAAATCAACTGCACGCCGCGGTTGTCGAATTGATCACCTTCGATCGTGCCGAAATCAAATACTCCACGATCCAGAATTGGTACTCCGGTGACAAAGAGGGCAGGGGAGGAATTTACAACTTCGTGACCAAGCGCGGGAAATGCGTGGGGAAGGACTCCAAAATCTCCTGGACCCAGGTGGAGGCCGGGGCCGCGATCACCTGGAAATATCCCAGTGTCATCCTGCAAGGGGACAATTCGATCGGCAAATTTTATTCGGTCGCCTTGACCAACAACCGGATGCAGGCCGACACCGGCACCAAGATGATTCATATCGGGAAAAACACGAAAAGCACCGTCATCTCCAAGGGCATCTCCACGGATTATTCCAATAACAATTACCGGGGGTTGATCAAGATCATGCCCTCAGCCGACGGCGCGCGGAACTTCTCTCAATGCGACTCGATGCTTGTTGGCAACAACTGCAGCGCCAACACGTTTCCCTACATCGAAGTCAATAACTCAACCGCGACCATGGAGCACGAGGCGTCCACCTCCAAAATCAGCGCCGAACAGCTCTTTTATTTGAAATCCCGGGGCCTTGATATGGAAGGGGCGGTCTCCTTGATCATCAATGGATTTTGCAAAGAGGTCTTTAAAGAGCTGCCGCTGGAATTTTCCGTCGAAGCCATCAAGCTCTTGGAGATGAAATTGGAAGGAAGTGTGGGATAATCTGAAACTTAAAGAACAAAGGACGGTTATTCATGTTAGAAATCAAAGATCTACACGCCACAATCAACGACAGTCCGATTTTGAAGGGAATCACTTTAAGGGTTGAGCCCGGCGAGGTGCATGCCATCATGGGACCCAACGGTTCCGGGAAAAGCACCTTGGCCAAGATCATCGCCGGTCATCCCGATTACGCGGTGACTCAAGGCTCAATCGAATATGAGGTCAATTTTAAAAAGATCAATCTTCTGGAATGGGAGCCGGAGGAAAGGGCCCGGGAAGGGGTGTTTCTCGCCTTTCAATATCCGGTTGAGGTCCCCGGTGTGATGACCTCGGTTTTTTTGAGGGCCGCCTTCAATGAGATCTGCAAGCATAACGGCGCCCCGGAGATGGACCCTATCGAGTTTGACGAATACTTAAGGAGTAAAATGAAGCTCCTGGGGATGGATGAGCGGTTGATCAATCGGGCGGTCAATGTGGACTTCTCCGGTGGAGAGAAGAAGCGCCACGAAATCCTGCAGATGGCGGTCTTAAATCCCCGATTGGCGATTTTAGATGAAACGGACTCGGGGCTCGATATCGATTCGATGCGCATTGTGGCCGATGGGGTCAATAAACTCAAGAACAAAAATAACGCCATCGTTTTGATTACCCACTACCAGCGGCTCTTGAACTATATCATTCCTGATTTTGTTCATGTCCTTTATGACGGTAGGATCGTCCGCTCTGAGGGAAAAGAGCTCGCTTTGCAGGTGGAAGAAAAAGGGTATGACTGGTTAACGTAATCCGGAGTTGAGGGATGATTGCCCAAAAAGATAATTCTTTATCGTTTATCGTCGATCTGGATGAATTCCATAAGAAGGTTGATCGGGTTTCTCCGGCTTGGATCAATCAGTTGCGGGCCAAGGGATTGGCCCGTTTTAGAGAACTGGGTCTGCCGACAACCCGCGAGGAGGACTGGAAGTATACCAATGTGGCCCCCGTGGGCCAGGGCCGCTTCCGGCTTTCGACCCCGGTTGAGCCGATCGAAAAGGATGCACTTAAAGAATACCTTCATCCCGATGATCTGAACGTTGTCTTTGTCAATGGCGTCTTTTCTAAAGAATACTCTCATTTAGAGGGCCTCCCTAAAGGGATTCGTATCTTAAATCTCAACGAGGGATTTGTTCATCATGAAAAGGAGATTGCGGCCTTATGGAGACAATATGAGGGCAGAAATGAAGGGACTTTTGTTTCCCTGAGCAAAGCCCTCTTAAATCACGGGGTCTTGATCGCCATCGATCCCAAAGTTGTAGCAGAGAAGCTGATTCACCTCGTTTATCTCACGAGCTCTGCTCAGGGAGAGATTGTTTCGGCGCCCTGCAGCATCATTTTGGTGGAGGCATCCAGCGAGGTGAAGGTTCTCGAAAGCCACGTGAGTTTTTCCCGCACGCCCTACTTGGTCAATGCCTTAACCGATATCGTGATGGACGAGGATGCGAAATTATTTTACGGCAAGGCCCAGAAGGAAAGCGCCGAGGCCTTTCATATCGCAACCACGCGCATCTGGCAGAAGCGCGACAGCCAATTGAATTCGTTTTGTCTGACGGCCCAAGGTCGTCTTGTCAGAAACGATTTGAATGTGATTTTGGATGGAACCGGGGCCAACGCGATTTTAAACGGGCTCTATATCGTCCGTGACGCCCAGCATGTGGACAACCACACCTCGGTTGATCACCGGCCGCCCAACTGCACCAGCAATCAACTGTATAAAGGGATTCTCGAGGACTCCGGCCGCGCTGTTTTTAATGGAAAGATTTTCGTCCGCAAAGAGGCCCAGCAGACCAATTCGTATCAGTTGAACAAGAACCTTCTTTTAGGGAAGGGCTGCCGCGTGGATACCAAGCCACAGTTGGAGATCTTTGCCAACGATGTGCGCTGCACCCACGGCGCCACCATCGGCCAGCTGAGTGAGGACGAGCTCTTTTACCTTCGGGCGCGCTCTATCCCCAAGGATTTGGCCGTCAAGATTCTGGCACGGGGATTTGTGGATGATATTCTGAATATGATTCCCCAGCGATCGGTCACGGCGAAGCTCAATTGTCTTTTGAAAGACAAATTTTCACAGTTCACATGAAAGATACATTGACCATTTCTTTTCCCGTTGTTGACATTCGAAAGGACTTCCCCAACCTTGAGGTTCAAGTCCACGGCAGGCCCTTGGCCT
>CAZNDW010000088.1:0-4699 GCA_964571895.1 uncultured Planctomycetales bacterium | reverse complement strand
AAGAAAGAGAGGAGGTTAGCAAAATTTTTTAATTATTTCTTGAGTGAAAAGATTTTCTATACTAACATTAAACCCATTAGGAGCTTAAAGAAGAAATATGAAAAGATCCTCTAATCCCGGTGTCGTCGTTATTTTGGTTGCAGCATTTGGTGTTTTGATGTCTTACGGCCTTACGTTTGCGGCCTCTGTCGAAGACAAAGAAGGCAAACGAAAAAGAGAAATCGAGATCCTGCAGGAACGCTTTCAGTGGTGGCCGACGGATGCCACCCCCGGCCCTCAAAAGGATGCCCGGGGAGGGTACTGGTGGTGGCCGACAACCCCTGGTTCGGCCCGCCCTTGGGGCAACAGGGGCTATGTCTACGTCTACAAAATTGTTTTTGATTACAAAGCCGATGAGCTCCCGCCCGCGAAGCCCAACGAACCGCGTCCATCCCTGCTTATTAAAAACATCATTAAGAATGTGAAGATTTATTTCGATTTCAACAAGGCGAATCTGCGCGAAGACGCTGCGGGAATACTGACCAAGGCCGTCGGGACTTTAAGGAGAAATCCAACGGCGAGCATCCTCATTACCGGAAATACCGATGTCCGCGGTTCTGAATCGTATAATCTGAAGCTGGGAAGACAACGAGCGGAGTCGGTTAAGAATTTTATGCTGGAGCATGGGATTCCAGAGGAAAGGATCAAGATCGTCAGCCGTGGAAAATTGGATGCGGTTGCGCCCGTCACCGATTTGGTGGGGATGCAGAAAGACCGCAATGCCCAGTTTATGATTGCCAGTGTGGAAGAAATCATGATCCCCCACTCCGAGGCGCTTCCCCTGGAGAAGGCGACCCCTCTCGAGGAAGGCAAGTACCTTCTTGAGGAGCAGGAACAGGTTGAATCCCAAGTGCAGGTTGAGACCAGACAATACACCATCCAAAAGAACGATTCTCTTTGGGGCATCGCCCAGCGCGAATTAGGCAGCGGCCATCGCTGGAAGTACATTTATGAATTGAATAAAGATAAAATCAAGGATCCCAATCGGCTCAAGCCCGGACAGGTGATTATTCTGCCGGTGGAGTAATGATGAGGAGGATGGAAGAAAAATGAACACATTGATCTTGACAGCTTTTTTGATTTCAGTTTTTTCTTTAAGTGGCTGCCAGCCGAAAATGGAACCCGAAAAGAATGCGGTGGAGTCTGCCGAGTTTTTTAAGGATATGGAGAATGCCCAACAAAATTTCCAGCCGCGGGGAGAAGCCGTGCCCGCAACGGAGGAGACCGCCGCAACGATGGCCCCGGAAAAACCCACCGTCCAGGACATCCAGGTGGCGCTTAAAAACGCCCAGCTTTATCAAGGCAAAGTGGACGGAGTCTTAGGGCCCAGGACCAGAAAGGCCATCGAAGATTTTCAACAGCAGAATGATTTGAAGGTCGATGGCAAAGTGGGGCCTCAGACATGGGCCAAACTCAAGGCCTATTTTGGGCAGCTTGCCAGCGAGGGTTCGGTGAAGGATCAGGCCGGCATTTCCCAGCAAGCCGAGAGTTCCTCAGGGATAAAAGACTAATCCGGACAAGATCAATTCAAGGATTTGAAAGAAAAGAATTGAGGGACAGAAATCATTTTGAGCGATTTCTGTCCCTTTTTCGTGGCCAAGATGAGGCCTTTGCTGCCAATGGAACGCTATGATGACTATTCCGTTATTTTTTATTGGTTTTCTCGTCCTCATTAAGGGTGCGGATTTCTTAGTGAATGGCGCAACCTCTTTGGCGAAACGATTGAACGTCACGGATTTGGTGATCGGATTAACAGTCGTTGCCTTCGGGACCTCGATGCCGGAGCTTTTTGTGAACATCTTTGCCAGTATACGAGGAAATACCGATATCGCTGTTGGCAACATTTTAGGAAGCAACATCTGCAATGTTTTTCTTATCCTCGGGATTTCGGTCTTGATTTCCCCTTTGCGGGTTAAGAAAACAACGGTCTGGAAGGAGATTCCTTTCAGCCTTCTCGCTGCGGTGATGGTGGGGATCCTAGCCAACGATCAGCTCATCGATCATCAAAGCCCTTCCGTCTTAAGCCGCATTGACGGTTTGGTTTTGATTGCATTTCTCATCATTTTTATGATCTACATCTTTGAAATTGCCAGAGATTTTGGAGAAGAAGCGGAAATTCCCCTCACCAAACCGGGTGGCCTCTTAAGGTCTCTTACGTTCATTGTCTTGGGTCTGGCAAGTCTTATGGTCGGCGGTCACTGGATTGTGGGCGGGGCGGTTGCGATCGCCCAGTCTCTGGGGGTCAGTGAATCTTTGATTGGGCTGACCATTGTGGCGGTGGGGACCTCGCTTCCGGAGCTCGCCACATCCACCGTGGCCGCCTTTAAAAAAAATCCGGATATCGCGGTGGGAAACATCGTCGGCTCCAATATCTTTAATATTTTTTGGATTCTGGGGGTGAGCGCGGTGATCCATCCCTTGTCTTTTAAGCCGCAGATCAATTTTGATGTCGGGATGACCATCCTGGCGAGCCTCATTTTGTTTTTGGTCATGTTCTTGGGAAAGAAGCACCATCTGCAACGGCCGGAGGGGATATTATTTCTGGGGAGTTATATAGGTTATCTGGTTTTTATCATAAGGAGAGGATAACATGCACGATCTTTTCTTGGCCTTTATCCCGATCTTTGTGGCGGTGGACCCAATCGGGCTGCTGCCGGTTTTCATGGCGTTGACCTCTGGTCTTGACTCTAAGGCCAAACGCACCGTGATTGTGGAATCGATCCTGACCGCCCTTTGTCTGGCCGTGGGGTTTATCGTTTTGGGAAAGGCTGTTTTTCAGCTTTTGGGGATCACGATCGGGGATTTTATGGTGGCCGGAGGCATTGTGCTTTTTTGCATCGCGGTCATGGATCTTCTGGTTTCGGCCAAGCAAAGGTTCATTCCGTCGGAAGATTTGGGGGTGGTTCCGCTAGGAACGCCGCTTTTGGTGGGCCCGGCGGTCTTGACGACCTCTTTTATTATCATCGACGAGTATGGACTGGCCGCCACGTTGGTCGCGATTCTCCTCAATATCCTGCTGGCGGGATGCGTGTTCTTATTCTCGGATCCCATTATTAAAAGATTCGGAGAAGGGGGTTCGAGGGCGCTCTCGAAGGTGATGGCGCTTCTTTTGGCGGCCATTGCGGTCATGATGATCAGAAAAGGGCTTTGGCAGATCTTGGCAGGGCCCTCGTAAACCCCGTAGAGGAGAAGTATCATGGACGTGAAGGAACCTCTCAAAAGACCCAAAGAAGAATACAAAGAGATTGTGGAAAGAATCAGCCTTCCGGATTCGCCGGTGGGGATCGATGCCCAGCTCACCCACGCCATTATCATCACGTATCTGCAGCAGATTGTCTCCTGGCTACAGAAGGTGGAATCCGAGCTGGCCGCTGTTAAGGCCGGTCGCCGCTAAAAACGACCTTCCTTCCCGTAGCGCGCAAGGGTGGGGCGTTTGCTTTCTTTGATCTTTTGTATTACAATCAATTTAAGAACACGAGGAGATCGGAATGGATCGGGCTTTCTATACGGAGTTGACGGAAAAGAGTTTGAGAGGGGAAGACCTCTCGGATGAGGTCTGCGGCGCTATCCTCAATTCTCCCGAGATTGAATTGTTGGCTTTGCTGGATGCCGCTTATCAGGTGCGCAGAAAGTTTTGGGGGAATACGGTGGCGGTGCATATCCTCAATAACGCACAGAATGGGTTTTGTCCCGAGGATTGTCATTATTGCGCCCAGGCCAAGACCACCTCCTCGCAGATCGCCGAATACCCTTTGAAAAGCGAAGAAGAGGTCTTATCCGAGGCCAAACGGGCCTGGGAATCGGGGGCCTTCCGCTACTGCCTGGTCTTTGCGGGACGGGCGCCTTCGCCCCGACGGATTGAAATCCTGGCGCGGTGGGTGGGCGAAATCAAAAAAAGATATCCTATCGAGGTGTGCATCTCGGCGGGGCTGATCAATAAAGAAGGCGCGCAAAGGCTCAAAGACGCGGGGTTGGACCGCTTGAATCATAATCTCAATACGTCTAAGAGGCATTACCCCGAGATCTGCACCACGCACACCTTTGCAGATCGCCTGGAAACGTTGCAAGCGGCTCGGGAAGTCGGCTTGGAGCTTTGCTCCGGCATCATCGTGGGAATGGGGGAGAAGAGGGAAGATGTTGTGGAAGTCGGCAAGACGCTGCGGAAATTGCGTGTCCGATCGATCCCGGTTAACTTTTTGATTCCGATTCCGGGCAACACCGTAAAAGAAATCTCCCCATTGACACCGGAGTATTGCCTGCGCGTTTTGTGCCTGTATCGTTTTCTCAATCCGGACTCGGAGCTGCGGGCGGCGGCGGGCCGGGAGGGGCACCTGCGCAGCCTCGAGGTCCTGGCCCTTTATCCGGCGAACTCGTTATTTTTGGACGGATATCTCAACACCCAGGGCTCATCCCGGGGCAAAACCCTGCGGATGATCAAAGATGCGGGATTCACCATCACCTCGGATCAGTCTTTAGAGAAACTGTTGGAGCAGGAAGAACAAGCGAAGCCCGCCTTCACGGTGGATGACCATCCATCGTTTATGAAGACCATAAAAGATTTGCGGCCGCATTTGGAAAATCAGACAGAATTCTCATCGAAGTAAGGAATTATCCATATCCCGACTAAAGGAGCCTCGGCTCATCCATCAAAATTGAATTT
>CAZNDW010000087.1:0-5131 GCA_964571895.1 uncultured Planctomycetales bacterium | reverse complement strand
TGGGATCAGCTGGCGATCTGGGCCATCACCGTGGGATCGAACATGGCCGGCGCAACCCCCTTCTTGGGCGCCTCGGGCCCGGGCTCGGCGCTTTTGGCCATCGGCGACATCAATTTTATCCATTCCGGAAGCGATGCCCGGTTCGCCCTCTTGGGCGGGCGTTTTGTGGGAGAAGGGGCGTTGCTGCGGTTCTACGTCCTTCATTGCATCGGGCTGCCGTTCATCATTATGATTTTTATGATTGTGCATTTCTGGCGCGTGAGAAAAGACGGCGGTATATCAGGCCCAACGTGATTTGTCGTAGGGACAGATCATTGATCTGTCCCTACGTTAAAATAAAAAATGGACGCAATCAAAAATTTTTTCAACACCGTCTCCAGCCCCAAGATCATGTTCACCATGATCTTGTTGTCGTTTTTTTTTATTTTCCCTCCCAATGATCGTCTTTACAAGATCCACAAGAAGCTCCGTTTAGACCGGATTTGGACCCCCCAAGGAGGGGTGATCCTCTTTGCCTTTCTCATTGGGTTTTTCCTTTTTGGATTAACGGACGTCAATTTCCGCGCCATTGTCACCAAAGCCGATAATGTTCCGATCGTGGGGCTGATCTTTCTGACGTTTTTCTTTCTGTGGCTGGCTATGTCCCAGGCCGTGGAAAATGACAGGCGTCTGGCCGAAGGGAAAAAGCCCCGGGAAGCCGACGATAAGGAGAAGGTTTTGGTCTGGCCGGATTTGGTCTATGTGGAATTTATTTCTTTGATTGTGTGCGCGGCGCTTTTGATCGTCTGGTCGATTCTTTTGCGGGCTCCTTTGGAGGAACCGGCCAATCCCACTGTCTCTCCCAATCCTTCCAAAGCTCCCTGGTATTTCCTGGGGCTTCAAGAGATGCTGGTTTATTTTGATCCCTGGATTGCGGGGGTGCTATTTCCAACGGTGATTATCCTGGGGATGATGTCCATCCCTTATATCGACACCAATCCCAAGGGGGGCGGTTACTTTAGTTTTCGGGACCGGAAAATGGCTGTCTCCATTTTCCTTTTCTTCTGGCTGGTTTTGTGGGTCTTTCTCATTCTGGTGGGGACGTTTTTGCGCGGCCCCAATTGGAATTTCTTCGGGCCGTTCGAGTATTGGGACGTGCACAAGCTGGAGGCGTTGACCAACGTCAATCTTTCCGAATTCATTTATATGATTGGCTTGAAACGCGGATTGCCTCAGAATATCTTCCTCAGGGAAATCGGAGGATTTCTTTTGGTGGGCGGGTATTTCCTGTTGTTGCCGCCCCTTCTGGCGAGGACCTGGTTTAAGGATCTCTACGCCCGGCTGGGACCGGCGCGTTACAGTTTATTTACAGTGCTTCTCTTGATGGCCATCGGCCTTCCCATTAAGATGTATCTGCGGTGGGCTTTTAATGTGAAGTATCTGATTGCGATACCGGAGTTCTTTTTTAATATTTAGAGGATTTCGTGGACGACAACCAAGAACGTCATTATAAGATTTCCAGCCTCAACAAGCTCTTTGCGATTGCCAGCCTGATCCTGCTTTTGGCGATTATCCTTCTTTTTGTGGATGATTACTCCCGCGAGTGGAAGAGGTATCAAAGGGCATTCCGGGATCTGGAGGTTGAAAAAACCCGTATCAAATATGATCTGGAATTGAGCAATCTGGAGGGCCAGGGCCCCTATCAGGATCTGCAAAAAGAGCTCTCCCAAGCCAGACGTGAATTCTCTCAAAAATCCCAGGATTTAAAATCCCTGCAAGCGGGGATCACCAAAACCCAATCCCGATTGGAGATCTTAAACAAAGAATACCAATTTGCCAAGGCCGAGTATGATTCGGCTAAATATCATTACGAGCAGGCATCCCAGCGTCAGGACCCACAGGTTTCCTCGGCCAAGAAGCGGCTGGATGAGCTGGAAAACAAAGTCTCCCGCCTGCGGGTGAGTGCGGATGAGATCAATGCCGAGCTCATCCAAAAACAAAATCAACTTGAGGGGTATCAAGCCCCCCTCAAATCGCTCGAAAAGGACTTCAAGGCGCTCACCCCCCAGCTCGACATCTCCGAACGAAAATTGAAGAAAATTGATCCCAGTCGAATGTCCTTGGCCAACACCTTAGGCGACATGATCCGAAATCTTCCGGTCTTGGATTTTGCCAATCCCACGTATCAGATTCAACAGGTCGTCATCCCCGACATCAAAGACAGTGTGAATTTCATGGAGGTCCCCAAAGTCGATCGCTGTATGACTTGCCATTTGGGGATCTCCAATTCCGATTACAAGGATGCCCCACAACCCTTTACGACCCATCCAAAGTTAGAATTGTTTGTGGATCCCAACTCGCCTCATCCTTTGGAGGAGTTTGGATGCACCAGCTGTCATGGCGGAAGGGGCCGTGGGACGGATTTTATTTCCTCGGTCCATGTCCCGTCCTCAGAGGAGCAAAAAAAGGAGTGGCAGAAAAAATACAATTGGCAGGAATTCCACCATTGGGAAACCCCGATGGTTCCGATGCAATATATTGAAGCCAGTTGTTTCAAATGCCATTCCGGCGAGACCACGATTAAGGGTGCCGAGAAGCTGAATCTGGGGCTCAATCTGATCGAGAAGGCGGGCTGCTTCGGCTGCCACACCATCGAAAAATACCAGGGCTGGCCCCAAGCCGGACCGGATTTGACCCTACTGGCCTCGAAGACAACCGCGGAATGGGCCTATCGCTGGATTGCGGATCCCCGATCCTTCCGCCACAACACCTGGATGCCTTCCTTTTTCGGCCAGTCCAATACCAGCGACCCGGAATCCCTCCAACGCACCCAGCAGGAGATCCACGCCATCGTCTATTATTTGTTTGCAAAAAGCTCTCCCTTCCCCTTGAAGACCATGCCCAATTGGGGCGATCCCCAAAAAGGCGAGGAGATTGTTGCTTCCATCGGATGCTTTGGCTGCCATCAGATTCAAACACAGATGTCGGAAACTCCGACGACCCGCGACTCCTTAAGACGAGAGCACGGCCCGAACTTGATTGGGGTGGGGACGAAAACGACCAAGCCGTGGCTCTACAACTGGCTGAAGGATCCCAGCCGGTATCATCCGGAAACCAAAATGCCCAATCTTCGGCTTACGGATCAAGAAGCCGCGGATGCGGCGGCCTATCTCGCTTCCCTCAAAGACAGCAATTTTTTGAAGCAGGCCGTTCCTCTTATCGATGAAGGGGTCATCAACGGCATTGTCCGGGAATTTTGGATAAAGTCCGTCTCGGGGGCGGATGCCCAACAGAAACTTTCCCAAATGACCACCGATGACAAATTGTTGTATGCGGGTGAGAAATTGATCCGTCAGTACGGTTGTTTTGCCTGCCATAAGATCAGCGGCTTTGAGAAGGATAAGCCCATTGGGACCGAGTTGACCGAGGAGGGGAGCAAGGCGGTGGAGCGTTTGGATTTTGGATTTGTGCCGATTGAACGCTCGCGGGAAGCGTGGTTCACTCAGAAGCTGAAAGATCCCCGGATTTTTGATCAGGGCCGTGTGAGGGAACCGACCGAAAAATTGCGTATGCCCAATTATTATTTTTCCGATGAAGAGATTGAGGCGATCGTGACCGCACTCTTGGGGTTTGTTCACCCCCACACAGGGGTGAAAGACCGCCCCGCGCCCTCTAAAATGAGATCGGAAACCGCCAGAAATCTTGCGATCGAAGAGGGTCGAACGATTGTCCGTCAATTCAACTGTCAAGGCTGCCATACGATCGAAGGGGAGGGAGGGGCGATTCAATCCACCTTGGCCGAGTGGCTTGTGAAATTTCAGGATAAAAGTGAAGAGGAAGCCCAGTCCTTGAGGGCGAGTTTCAGCCCGCCGAATCTTATGGGAGAAGGCAAAAAGGTTCAGGCCCAGTGGCTCTTTGATTTTCTTCATCAACCCGAGACGATCCGTCCGTGGCTTTCGGTCAGGATGCCCACGTACCCTTTCACAACCGCCGAGCTCAACAGTCTGGTCAAATACTTCAACGCGTTGGATGATGAAGAGTTTCCTTTTTCACAGGAGCCTGAGGTCCAGATGACCCCGGAAGAATATGCGACGGCCCAAAAGCTTTTTTCCGATGAATATTTCGGCTGTGCGAAATGCCATATCGTCGGGGACCGGCTTCCGGCCGGCTCTCCAGAGAGCTGGGCCCCCAATTTCGCCTTAGCCAAGCGGCGTTTGAAACCCCAATGGATCAGCCAGTGGCTGCGCGATCCGCAGGCCCTTCTACCGGGAACAAAGATGCCGACCTTCTTTGATCCCCAGAATTTTGAAACCTCGGGACCGGAGGATGTCTTGGGCGGCGATGAAGAAAAACAAATCAAGGTCTTGCGGGATTATCTTTTGACGCTTTCTTCATCCAGCGCATCGGGAGAATCCCATGCTCCTTCGCCAGCGAAGCCGTCCTCCACAGCTACCGAAGCAGCTCCTTGAAGAAACCCCCATGCTTCTCAAAATCCCTCTTTTAACCTGTTTGGTTTTTGCCGCTGTGTATCCTCTGTGCTTCTGGATCAGCGCTCAGGACCCGCTTAAAAATGATTTTCACAAATTCCATCTCGGACTTCCAAACTTCGTCGGGGGAATGGCGGTGGTGGGGTTGTTGTTTATGGATGTTCCGTTATCTCTGAAAATCGCCGCCGTCCTTTGGAAAACGCTTTTCATTTTTTTATCGTATCGTTATTGGAAAAAGGGAGGAGTGAATCCTCGGCTGATCAGTGTGCCGTGCGTCTTGGGGATCATTGTATTTCAGATGGTGCAAAACGAGCTGGCGGTATTCCCGTTGGTTCGTCAAGGTTTGATATCTCTGGGAGGGGAGGGAGTGCGCATGAATTTGATGAGCACTTTGGCTGGATTGATTTTGTGCTCTTCGATTTTTTCCCTGAATTTAGGGCATTGGTACTTAAACGTGCACGGGTTGCCTCTGAGCCACTTGCTGCGTTCGGTGAAGGTCCTCCAGTTTTTTTTAATCTACCGGGCGATTTTGGATGCCTATTTTCTGACATCTCACAGAGTTTTCTTCAAAGGAGAGCGGCTGATGCTGCTTCAGTTCACCGGCCACCTTGAGGGCTTTCTTTTATGGATTGCCATTTTCTTCGGAACGGTTTTTCCTTTGATCT
>CAZNDW010000086.1:0-5177 GCA_964571895.1 uncultured Planctomycetales bacterium | reverse complement strand
AAATTCGAATATCAAAGAGGCTATAAATTTTCGACCTACGCCACCTGGTGGATCAGGCAGGCGATCACCCGCTCGATCGCCGATCAGGCCCGCACGATCCGGATTCCGGTTCATATGACGGAGACGATCAACAAAATCATCCGGGTCTCCCGTTTATTTGTCCAGGAATACGGGCGGGAACCGACGGCACCCGAGATCGGCCAAAAGATGCGTCTTCCCATTGGGAAGGTGAAGGAGATTTTGAAGATCTCCCAGGTGCCGATCTCCCTGCAGACCCCCATCGGAGATGAAGGCGACACCCATTTTGGTGATTTTATTGAGGACAAAAAGGCGGTCTCACCGGCCAATGCCACCCTCCATTCGATGCTCAAAGAGGAAATCGCCTCCGTCTTGCAGACACTGGATGATCGGGAGCGAAAGATCCTGGAATTGAGGTTTGGCATTCACGACGGCTCCAGCCGAACTCTGGAAGAAGTGGGCAGCGAATTTAAAGTGACTCGAGAAAGGGTGCGGCAGATTGAATCCAAGGCGCTGCGCAAGCTGCGTCATCCCACCCGCTCCCGCCGCATCAAAACTTTTCTGGATATGGCGGCTCGAGAGGGAGAAAACATTGTCTAAGCCCCCGGTCCTCACCCCAATAATTCTTGAATGATGAAAAAGGCCTGCCTGCCCCGTATATTCCGCACAGTGGGACTATGGGGCGTGTTGGCCCTAAGCGGGATTTTCCTTTCCCCTTTCTCTTACGCACAAGAGCTTTGGGATCAATCCACGCAAGAGGTCGCTTGGCGAGCCGTTCGAGCGATCTATGCGGCAATTCTCGAGGCCAAGCCTCAGCACCAGGAATTATCCGCATTCGATGAGCGGGTCTTGTCTACGAACCCCGACGGTGTCCAGCAGATTCTCTATCAATATCAGGATCCCCGGATCTCTCAAAAGGAAGAACCTTATCAGTTTCTCATCACGATCGGACCTCTCAAGGAAAAGCCTGCCCCGCCAAAGGCGGGGCCTCACCACCGGCCGGCATTTGAAGCCCGGCATTACGGATTCCCCTTGATCGGCGTGCGAGTCTCTTATTTTGTCAAACGATACCGAAGGGGACATTATTATGATCTGGATCAAGCCGTTCAAAAAGGCTTAGATCTTTTGCACGATCATCAACAGCGATATTTTCCTTTTGAGGTGATCTTGAGACCTTTGAAAGAAAGCTTTAAAGTCGGCGAGAGGATCGCCTTTGAAGTCACGGTTAAAAATAAGACGAACCAAAATCTCAAAATCAAAAATTTAGGGGAAAAGACGCTGTTTTTCACGATTAACGGCCAGGAATGGGGCACGAGATCTTCCGTAGCCAGCAGGCCCGGTCAAGAAGAATATGTTTTAGGGCCGCATGATTCTGTGAGCCGTTCTTTCCGGGGCGATAGTTTCAGGAGACCAGGGGAGGTCAATATCTTTTGCACTTATCATCTGGCGTACAAAGGGATTCTTCCCTTCGGCACATTAAGGATTAAGATCGAGGAGTAATTGAAAATCCCGATCTCTTATGATATGCTGAATGGCTTAGCAGAGGAGGCAGGCGACGGGATTTCATGGAGAAGAGAAGAATTCACGCAATCGTTTGATGGGGGGTTTTTATAACCGATTGGAATTGAAGTAAATAAAATAATTCTCATCGTGAGAGGGGGATATTTTTATGAATACTGTCAAACAGGAAGTTCGGTCTTTACTCCAAAAATTGCCTGACGATTGTACCCTTGAGGATATACAATATCATCTTTATGTGATTGAGAAAGTTAATAGGGGCCTTCAACGAGCAAAACAAGAGGGAGTCATTTCCCAACAGGAGGTTGAAAAACGGCTAGGAAAATGGATATCAAAGTAAAGTGGTCACCTGAAGCCGTTGAGGATGTGGAATCTATCGCTCAATATATAAGCCGTGATTCACGATTTTATGCTCAGGCTACGGTTTCTAAAATTATTGATTTCTCACGAAGTGTTGCTAAATTCCCTCAAATGGGCCGTATTGTTCCTGAGTTTAATGACAAGAAGATTAGGGAACGGTTAGTTTACAGTTATCGTTTGTTATATAAAATCGAACGCACCCGTATTCTTATTGTCGCTGTTATCCATGGCAAGCAATTATTTGGCTCTATCTCTGAACGATTTGCATAAGGGATGCGGAATAGACAGTGTCGTTGCTCATTAATGATTATGTATCGGCCCATAGTCCCGACCGAGCGAAGCGAGTGTTGGAACTCAGGCGGTCAATATCATGGCATTTATTTATATTTTACAGAGTCTTCGAGATGGAAAATATTACATTGGAAGTACGATAGACTTAAAAAGGAGATTTAACCAGCATAATTCCCGTTGGGAACACACCGGTAAATCACTGGGGCCCTTTGAGCTAAAATTTTCTCAAGATTTCAAAGCATTGGCCTTGCAAGAAGGATTGAACTAAAATTAAAAGCTTTTAAGCGACGGGATTTTATTGAGAAGATAATAAGGGACGGTGTCATTAAGAAATATGCGGGCCCATAGCTCAGGCGGTCAGAGCAACTGACTCATAATCAGTGGGTCCCAGGTTCGAGTCCTGGTGGGCCCATGCTAAAGGTTCTCCCGCATTTTCTGGGTTTTTATTATGGTATGCGGGACCCCACCTACAATAATAATGTAGAGAAAAGGCGGGGGATTCCACCAGGGCCCAGATTGACAAAGATTTTTCTATGAATAAAGCTACGGGAGATTGGCTAAAAATATCGGAATATGATTTAAAAACAGCCGAGGCCATGTTATCTACGGGGCGATATCTTTATGTGGCATTTATGTGTCAGCAAGCTATTGAGAAGATTCTCAAGGGAATATATGCGGACAAGAAAAATGAAGCGCCGCCGCGAACACATAATTTGCTTTATTTGGTTGATGTGTTAAGTTTGGACATTTCGGATACCCGCAAAATTTTCTTGTCAGAATTGAATCAATTTTATTTGGAGAGCCGTTATCCCAACGAACAGGGAAAACTGGCTGAAGGGGTTGATAGAGATAGGTGTGAGATATTATTAAGTAAAACAAAAGAGGCTTGGACATGCTTAAAACAAATGCTTCTGTAGAGCAAATTGTTAATGAAGTCGCTGAAAAACTAAAGGAAGAGATTACAGTTCATAAGCTTATTCTCTTTGGTTCATACAATAATGGAATCCCGAGAGAAGATAGCGATTTTGATATCGCTGTTATTTCCGATGATTTTGAAAATATGGGCCTGATGGAGAAGATGGAATTGTTCGCTAGGGTCACTGTCGCTGTAGATTCGCGTGTAGAATTAATGGGTTTTTCCGTAAGGGAGTTCGAGCAACCAGAAAAATCATCACTTTTAGCTGTCATTAAGCGGGAAGGGAATTATTTATTTAACAGATAAGGCATTTAGGGGACACTTAGCTCAGCTGGTTAGAGCGCTGCCCTCACATGGCAGAGGTCGAGGGTTCGATCCCCCCAGTGTCCATTTTAAATGTAATCTTAAGGGGCTTTAGCTGGCCCCGACGTTTTCTTAAAAAAATTTAAAATTGACCCCAATTCATTCTAGGATGGAATACGGTGCCTGAAGTTTCGATCAGAGATCAAATCCGAAAACTCGTGGAGCTGCAGACGATCGATTATGAGGCTTACAGTCTAAGAAGGGAGTTGAACGAAAAGCCGGCTCTGATTGCCCGGCTTCAGGAAAAATCTGAGAGTAAAAAACTGGGGCTTAAGAAGCTCGAGGAGCAATGGAAAGCGATTCAACTCGACCGCAAGGCCAAAGAATTGGAGCTTCAAGGAAAAGAGGCCGAGATCATCAAGGCCAACGCCCAGCTTTTCCAGTTGAAGACCAACAAGGAGTATCAGGCCAGGCTCCTTGAGATCGAACACCTCAAGGCCGACAAATCGATTCTCGAAGAAAAGATTTTGCTTTTGTTTGATGAAGGGGATTCCATCCATGCCTCGATTGAAAAAGAAAAGCACCACGTCGCTCAAGAAGAAAAAACGTTCTTAGCCCAGAAAAAGGAAATCGAGGATTCGATCAGCCAAAGCCAAGACAGGCTCCAGGTTTTGGAGTCCCAAAGAAAACAAATTAATGTCTACGTCAATCCATCCCATCTGGGCCGGTACGAAAGGATTTTGGAGAACAAAAACGGTCTGGCCCTGGTGGCCGTGAAAAATCATGCCTGCGGCGGATGTTACATGAACGTGCCGGAGCAGGTCATCAATGAGATCAAGATGCATGACCGGTTTGTGGTCTGTGAGATGTGTGCGCGGATCCTTTATCTTGAGGATGATCTTTGAAAGCGCAATTGAGTCAGCGATGGGAGATCTTTATCGACGGGGCCTGCCATGGCAATCCCGGCGAGGCCGCCGTAGGGGTGGTGGTCCGCTCTAACGGTTATGTGATCAAAAGCCTCTCCCAGGCTATCGGTCGGGCAACCAATAATATTGCCGAGTACACCGCTTTGATTTATGCCTTGCAAGAGGCCTTGATCCACCGGGCCGATCCGGTGTGGGTCCATACCGACAGCGCTTTGCTCTATCATCAGATTAGGGGAGATTATAAAGTCAAAGATCCCGGCCTTAAAAGTCTTTGGGCTCAGGCGCAGCATCTGGTGAAAGGCTTTAGAGGTTTTGAAATCCAGTATATTCCCCGAGAGAAAAATAAGGAAGCCGATCGCCTGGCCACCCAGGCTATTCTTAAAAATCGTTCTTTGAAGAGAGTTTGAAGTCAGATTAATACGAGCAAGCCGAGATGGTTGCCCCCCGCTGTTTCGTCCCGCCATCGGCGGGGCGACGGGGGAGGAAAGTCCGAGCTCCAGAGGATCCTGTATCCTGGTAATGCAGGACATTGTTAGGGATTAGGGGAGACCCTCAACCCTGATAAGAGGATTAGAGCCACAGTGACGATTAGCCCCCGCTGTTTTGTCCCGTGAAAGATAACGGGACAAAACAAAGCGACGGGGGTGACATGAAACGGGCAATCTCTACAGGGAGCAAGGCCAAATAGGGGAAGACCCCCGTCGTTTTGTCCCGCCAGCGGCGGGACAGCGGGGGGGACGAAGTGGATCCGCTTCGTTATTTCTTCTTCGAAGAACTTGCATTCCCGGGTAGGCTGCAAGAGTTTGAAGAGCAATCTTCAAAGTGAGTGGAATAACCATCCCCCC
>CAZNDW010000085.1:0-5191 GCA_964571895.1 uncultured Planctomycetales bacterium | reverse complement strand
CCTTTAAGGCACGAAGAAATTTCTGATTCTCCTTGGGGGTCCCCACGGTCACCCGGATAAAATTTTTGAGTCCCCAAAGGCTCATATCCCGGATGATGATCCCTCTTTTTAAAAGCTCCCGGTCGATCACGGAACCCGCCTGAGGCACACGGACCAAGATGAAATTCGTGGCACTCTCAACAAACGGCAGCCCCATTGTTCTAAAATTCTCATAAAGGAACTGCTTTTGGTCTTTAAGAACCTTGAGCCTGGCCCGATAATACGCGGAATCCTTAAGACAGGCGACGGCCGCCACCTGAGCCAGGGTGTTGACGTTAAAAGGCTCCCGCACCCGTTCGAGGATGCCGATCATCCCGGGGCGGCTTATGCCATAACCGATCCGCAGTCCCGCCAGGCCGTACATCTTCGAGAAAGTCCGCGTGACAAGGAGATTTTTATGGACTTTTAAAAGGGCCAGCGAATCCGGGTAATCGTCTTCCTCCACGAATTCAAAATAGGCCTCATCGAGAACAACCAAGACGTTCGGCGTAACCGTCTTCAAAAAACTCTCCACCTCCCGGTGGGTCACATAGGTGCTGGCCGGGTTGTCGGGATTGCCGATAAAAATGATCTTTGTTTTTCTTGTCAACGCCTTTTTCATACCCTCCAAATCATACCGAAAATTTTTAAGAGGCACCTCTTTGATCCGGGCCCCCGCCGCCTGAGAGGCTATCTTATAAATTAAAAAAGACGGCCTGGCCACCACCACCTCGTCCCCTTCCTGCACAAAGGCCCGGACACCCATCACGATGATTTCATCAGAGCCGTTGCCAAAAATCAACTGATTGGAAGCGACCTTTAAACGCCGGCTGAGCTCTCCGCGCAGATCGTAACAACTTCCCTCAGGATAGCGATTCAAATGGGGAAGCGCTTTTTGGATAGCGAAGACGACTCTTCGGGAAGGAGGAAACGGGCTTTCGTTGGAGGCCAACTTGATGACTTCTTTTAGCCCAAGCTTTCTTTGAACCTCTGCGATCGGTCTTCCCGGCACATAAGGCTTGACCTTGAAGACGCAGGAACGCGCCAGACTTTTCATTCGACGACCGGGTATGATCCTAAAATTTTCAGATATTTGCACATGCCTTCCAACTGATCCAAGGCCTTTTGGACGCGGGGATTCCGCCGGTGCCCTTCAAAATCAACAAAGAAATAATAATCCCACGCCTTTTTCTTCGAAGGCCTCGATTCGATTTTGGTCAAATTGATCCGATACCGGCGAAAAGGGCTGAGCATCGCATGGAGGGCCCCTATCTTGTCTTTGATCGAAAAAAGAATCGAGGTGCGGTCTCTGCCCGTCGGGGGAACGTCCTGTGGGGCAATGACCAGAAAGCGGGTGATGTTGTGCGCCGTGTCTTCGATATCTTTTTTGAGGACCCTCAGATGATAAACTTTGGCCGCCAGCAGGGAACCGATCGCGGCCGAATGCTTTCGGACGGAGGCCATCTGGGCCGCCCGCGTGGTGGAGGCGACCTCGATCAACTCCGCCTGGGGGTGATTGTCTCTCAACCACCTCCGGCACTGGCCAAAGACCTGAGGATTGGAATAAATGGCCTTGACCTTGTCGAGCGTCGTCTTCGACAAGAGATTGTGGGAGACCTCCAAAAGGATTTGGGAGCAAATCTTTAAGTCAGAATCGACCAAAATATCAAAAGTATGGGTCACGGCCCCTTCGATGGAATTCTCAATGGGTACCACCCCATAATCGCAATCGGCGTGCTCGACCCTTTCAAAGACCTCCGCAATATCGCCGCAGGAGATATGCTCCACCTGCGATCCGAATTTCTTAAGGCTGGCCAGATGCGTAAAAGAGGCGCTCGGCCCCAGATAGGCGATCCGCAAAGGCTTCTCCAAAGACAACGAGCTGGACATGATCTCTCGATAAATCGCTTCAAAAGCCGCAATCGGCATAGGGCCTTTGTTCAAGGCCTTGATGCGTTCCAAGATTTCCTTTTCCCGATCCGGCGCGTAAACGCCCTTTTGATGACGCAGCTTCTCCTGACCGATCAAAAGACCGCACCTCGCCCTTTGATTTAATAAGCGGACAATCTGGGCGTCAATCGTGTCGATGGTTCGGCGGAGCTTCGCAATGGTCATTGTTGAGATCTCTTCTCTAACAAGATAGGCCTCACTTCGTTCGGCACTATCTTCCTTTCAGGCCCCGTAGCCCCCGTCGTTTTGCTTTGTTTTGCTTCGCGAAGCAAAGCAAAACGAAGCAGCGGGGGCTAGACACGGGGGTCACATCGGGATTTTCTACCTGCCAGTAGCAGGCCTATCTTGTCCCCCGCCCCCACCGCTTTGCTTCGCAAAGCGAAGCAGTGGGGGGGGAATCGGAATTTCGTTTTTGAAATTCCGATGTGAGGACATCCCATCATCTCTTTTTAATTCTGCATCCGCTGGGGATATTGTTTTCTCAATCGATTCGACCGCGGTGAATTCCTGGGCTTCTTTCAGAAATGTTGAAACCTGCTCCTGAACGAGCGGCGAGATAGGCTCTCCCTGCGGCTTGGAAGCAGCAAATTCCTCCAGCTTCGGCAGATCATTTAAAGACTTCAAACCGAAATATTCTAAGAATTGCTTGGTTGTTCCGTATAAAAAAGGCCTCCCCGGGACGTCCCGGCGGCCCACGATTTTGATCAGCCCTTTTTCTAAGAGATGGGCCATCACTCCGTCGCAGTTGACCCCGCGGATCAACTCGATCTCGATGCGGGTGGCGGGCTCTTTGTAAGCGACGATCGCCAGCGTCTCCAACGCCGGCTTAGACAATTTTTCCTTGTGCCGTGTCCTGTAAAAAATCCTGACCGCGCCGGAGTAATCCGCAGCGGTTAACATCTGAGTGCCGCCCGCGATCTCGGCAATCACCAGGGCGCTTTGCCTGTCCTCGTATTCTTTCTTCAGCTCAAGGATGGCTTCCTGAATCTCGGCGGTTGTGATTTCCGCAAACGCCGCGCCGCTCGCCTGAAAGAGCTTAGGCTTTTGCCGGGCCTCTTCGGCCAAAACCTCTTTGATCTGCTCCAAGCTCACGGGCTTTTCGCTGACAAAAAGAAGCGCCTCAATCGTCGCCTTAATTGGATGGGGCAAGAGGGCCATTATCGTTTCACCTTCTGCTTGTAAATCTCATTCAAGAGATCTTCCGTGGTCTGAATATCGGCGCGGCGTTCCAAGGCCTTTTTGATCATCTCCAAGGCCTCTGGTCTTTTGTACTGGAGCTGCAACAAGACCACCAAGGCCTCTTCCTGACCATCGCTTTCGGCCTTAGGGGAATGGGTCAGCGGTCCTTTATCCTGAATCAAGCCGAATTTGCCGAGCTTCCCTTGCAGCTTAGCAATGATCTCCTTGGCCCTTTGGGTGCCGATGCCCGGGAGGGTCTTGAGGAATTCTAGATCATTTTCGTCAATGGCGCGGGCGATCTCGGAAATGGGACGATTGAGCGCCTTGACCGCGGCCCGGGGACCGATGCCGGAGACCGTGATAAACTGCTGAAAAAATTCCCGTTCGATCTCGTTGAGGAAGCCGACCAAAACCGGGACTCCTCGGGAGGGATCCATCTGAAAATAATGATAAATCACCAAGCGGATATTTCCCTCTGGATCCCTATTTTGATCAAGGCGTTCTTGGACGGAAACGGGAATCATCACTTCATAATACAGGCCGTGGACATCAATGACAACTGTTCCTTCTTTTTTTTCAACGAGCTTACCCTGGATTTGGACGATCATGAATGGTGGTCTCTGGAGGGCTCGCCCTCTAGTCCCGCTGTGCGGGATATACGGGGCAGGCCTTTACGGGGTAAAGTTGCCCCGCCCGACTTTTTAAAATGGGCACGTGCCCCAAAGCGAGCGCCAGGGCATCGCTGGCATCCAAGTTCAACTGCTGCCCGTCGATTTTTAAAAGATGCGCCACCATCCCGCACGTCTGCAGCTTGGAGGCGTTGCCGTTTCCCGTCAAAGCCTTGCGGATCCTCTTGACCGGATATTCTTTCAGTTGAATGCGCCGCTGGGCGCACAAAAGACAAATCACCCCGCGGATATGCCCCAAGAGACACGCCGTGGTGGGATGTTTGTAATGGGTATAGAGTTTTTCCAAAACCATGACGTCGGGATGGTGCTGTTGGAGAATGGCATCTAGATTTCGGTAAACGCAATCAATCCGATTCTCGAGGGTATCCCGGGATTTTGGCTCGATAGTGCCCGCCTCTTTCAAGGTGATCTGATTTCTCTCCACATCAATTAAGCCGTAACCCGTGGTTTTGAGTCCCGGATCAACGCCTAAAATTCTCATCCCTGCCTGCTCGCCTCGCTTCGCGGGCGAAGCGGGCCGGCAGGCAGGTTTATCCACTGGACTGAGCCGCATGTTCCATTTCTTCGTCGGGAATATCGAAATTGGCATAAACGGCCTGGACATCCTCGTGATCTTCCAAGGCCTCCATTAAAGCCAGGACCTGCTTGGCCTCCGGGCCGCGCAGCTTAATCGTGGAATTGGGAACCATGGTGATTTCGGCGGCCTGCGAGGAGATATTCTTCTTTTGCAGGACGGCCTTAACAGCCTCCAATTGGGGCGGTTCGCAGGTGATTTCATAATACTGGCCCTCGGATTTGAGATCATCCGCCCCGGCCTCTAAGGCAATCCCCATCAATTCTTCTTCGCCGATTTTGTTCTTTTCGACCGTAATGTACCCTTTCTTGGTGAACATCCAGGCGGTTGAGCCGGCCCCGGCCATGCTCCCGTTTTTTTGGGTCAAGATGTTGCGGATCTCAGCGGTGGTGCGATTTTTGTTGTCTGTCAGGCTTTCAATGAGGATCGCGACCCCTCCCGGCCCATAGGCGTCGAACGTGGCGGTTTCATAGGATACGCCGGGAAGCTCTCCGGTTCCTTTCTTAATGGCGTTGTCGATGTTGCTCAAGGGCATATTGATCACTTTGGCCCGTTGCATCGCGGTGCGTAAACGGGGATTCTTGTCGGGATTTCCGCCACCCGCTTTGGCGGCCGCCGTGATCTCCCGGATGATTTTTGTAAAGGCCGCTCCCCGTTTCGCATCGGTGGCGGCTTTTTTATGTTTAATGCTGGCCCACTTGGAATGCCCGGACATGATTTACCCTCCGATTGATGGATAAATTTAAAGAGCAAGCCGATAAGCCGAGTTCTGTGCCCCCGC
>CAZNDW010000084.1:0-5276 GCA_964571895.1 uncultured Planctomycetales bacterium | reverse complement strand
TGCTTAATCTGATGAAAAGAAACAATAAAATATTGCAGCTGCAGATTCGGGTATCTCTTAAGGAGAAGGCCGCCATCTTTCGCCAGGCGCATAAGGCAAAAATGGGGGTCTCAGAGTGGGTTTTAAGCAAAGCCCTTTCCTCCCAGCAAGGGGCGTTTCAGGAGCTCTTGGGCCAGCTGAAGAATTCCCCCCATCCTCAATACGTTCTGGCTGAGATCCATGACTTGTTGAACGCCGCGGGGGGTGATGAATTTGAGCGGATGGTCGAACAGCCTCCCCAGGTTTTTTTACCGCCCTATCCAGCCAATTATATCGCAGCCATGGTGGAATATGCCGCGGCGAAAAAGGGAAAGAGGGCGCCATCGTGGACGCGGGAAATCCCTGCGCTCGAACAACCTGTCTTTGGCTGCGACCTGGAAAATCTTAAGCTGTATCTTTTGACACATTCTCCACCGCCTTTTCGCCGCCGCAATATTTTTGTGGATTCCACCGTGGGAGAGAGAGTCTAGGGGTCATGTCTTCTTTCACCCAAAAGGACATCGTGCGTTTGTTTGAACTTTTGAACGATGAGATGCGTTTTGAGTCGCTGGAAGGGGAGGTCTATCTCGTCGGGGGTGCAGTCATGTGCCTGGTTTTTAATGCCAGACCATCCACGAAAGACGTGGACGCCTATTTTCAGCCTGCCCAAAAGATCCGGGCCGCCGCAGCCAAGGTGGGTGTCAAAGCCGGTATAAAAGAGGACTGGCTGAATGATGCGGTTAAAGGGTATTTCAGCAACAGGGGCGAGTATGATACGTTTCTTGAATTGACTCATCTGCGCGTGTTTGTGGCCCGGGCGGAATATCTTTTGGCCATGAAGTGTTTGGCCATGCGTATCGGGGAAGAGTTCCATGATCTTGATGACATCCGTTATCTTATCCGGTACCTGAATCTCAAGACGTACCAGGAGGCCCTTGATGTGATGATGCGATTCTATCCACTGGAGCGCTTTCCCCAGAAAACGTTCTATGCCCTGGAAGAGATTTTTGAGCCACCGAAGGGTCAATAATGAAGAACGTTTTTCTTTGTGTGCTTTCCGTTTTTTTGCTTAGGCTGGCGTTTCCCCCCTGGGATTTGTGGGCCGCTGCGTGGATCGGCCTTGTCCCTTTTTTATGCGTCCTTGAGGGGAAAAGGCCGGGGGCCGGATTTGGCTACGGTTATCTTCTGGGGATTTTCTTTTTTGGATCGACCCTTTGGTGGTTTATCCATGTGACGTTGCCGGGGATGATCCTTCTTGTTGCGTATCTGGGCTTGTATTTTGCCGTCTTCGGATTATGTCACCGGCTCTTTTCCCATCGTCCGTTTCTTTCTCAGCTTTTTTTATTGCCGAGCCTTTGGGTGGCCTTGGAGTATTTGAGGGGCGGGCTTTTTACGGGCTTCGGCTGGGTGACGCTGGGGCAATCGCAGTATAAGAATTTGACGATGATTCAGATCGCGGACATAACCGGGATGTACGGGGTGTCCTTTCTTGTGGTGGTGGGGAATGTTTTGCTTAAGGAATGGGGGAGGGTTTTAGCGGAGGGGAATCGCAAGGGGGGAAGGGGCAGGGGACAGTCCCCAGGGGACTGTCCCCTGCCCCTGAAAGCCTCCGGGGTTGTCTTGGTTTTATTTTCGCTTTGTTTCATCTATGGGCTCGTGCGTCTGCATGAGATCAAGGCGGATTCCCAAGCTTCGGTCACCGTGATCCAAGCGAATATCCCTCAAGAGGATAAATGGCAGCATACCGAATGGCTCCGGATTATGGAGAAGCATCGTGATCTCACCAGAAAAGCAGCACAGGAAAAGCCGGATCTGATCGTCTGGCCGGAGACCGCGTTCCCCGGTTTTTTGTGGGAGTCCCCGCAGCTTTTCTTGGATCTAAAAGATGAGGTGAGAAATTTGGGCATCCCCCTTCTTTTAGGCGCCGTGACCCAAAAAGACGAGCAATACTACAATTCCGCGATTTTGATCGGTCCCACCGGCCTTCCCGAGCAGCAACACGATAAGATCCATTTGGTCCCTTTCGGGGAATACGTCCCGCTGCGGGGCCTCTTTCCTTTTTTATCGCATCTTGTGCCCATCGGCGATTTCACGCCGGGAAAAGAGTATACCCTTTTTTCTCTTCGGCCGAAAGGGAAGGGGGGCTCTCCGCCCCGCCCTGCGGGCGGGGCGGAGAGCCCCTTCGGCGTTTTGATCTGCTTTGAGGACACCCTTTCGTCTATTTCGAGACGATTCACCCAGGAAGGCGCCCAGTTTTTGGTCAATATCACCAACGACGCCTGGTTTTTGGATACCCCCGCCCCTTTTATGCATCTGCAGGCCTCGGTCTTTCGGGCCGTCGAAAATCGAAGAAGCCTGATCCGCTCGGCGAATACCGGCGTCAGCTCCTTTGTGGATCCCTGGGGAAGGATTTACCAGTACGTGCAGGACACCGATGGGAAAAAGACCTTTGTGGAAGGTTATGCCCAAGCAGAGGTTGCCTTGAGCCAAGAGGCGGCCTTTTATACAAAATTTGGAGATGTTTTTGCATATCTGTGTTTTGGGGGTATACTATGGGGGATCTTTAAGACGGGAAAACACCGATTTCTTCCTGATGAATGTTCCAAGACGCCCTTAAGCGATTAAAACGCGCCGCTGCCAGAAATAGTTTGTATTTCTCGACGTGGTTTCTGAACAGATTGCCTTATTCGATTGTGCGCTCTTTGACCGATGTCCTTGTGGCCATCGGATTTCGCTTGACCTTAAGACAACGCACAATCGCCCGAGAGAGCCTGCAGATTGCCTTTGGCAGCTCAAAAGATCCCAGGGAAGTTGATCAAATCATCCGGATGTGCTTCGAGAACTTTGGCCGGGGGATGATTGAGCTCATCTATTTTATGGAGCATCCCCAGATGATCCGGGAACGGGTCTTTTTTGAAGGGAAGCACTTTCTGGACGAGGCCTTTCAAGAGCAAAAAGGCGTCATTGTGGTCAGCGCCCATTTTGGGAATTTTCCTCTGATGCTTTTAAGATGCGTTCAGGAAGGGTACAAAACCCATGCAATCATCCGGCCCGCCCGCGACGAGGCGATTGAGAAGCATTTCTTAAAGCAAAGACAAAAGTTTGGGTTAAACACCATTTACAGCCATCCCCGCCGGAAGTGCGTGGAGACGTCGCTTAGGGTTTTACGAAACAATGAGCTCCTCTTTATTCCGCTCGATCAGAATTTCGGCAGCAAGGGAGGGGTCTTCGTCGATTTCTTCGGACAGAAGGCCGCGACCGCGACCGGCCCGGTGGTCTTTGCTCTTCGGACCCAGGCCCCCGTTGTCCCGATGTTCATTGTCCGGGGAAAAGACGACACCCATAAAATCATCGTTGAGCCAGCGCTCAAGCTGGACGAAAAAGAGGACGATCAGGAGGCCATCTTGGCCAATACCGCCAAGATCACGAGCACTATCGAGCGGTACGTAAGAAAGTACCCTCAAGAATGGGGCTGGATGCACCGCCGGTGGAAGAGCCGTCCTTCCGACGACCAACCTTCAAATGACTAAAAAAATTTCTTTATTTTGCATTGGAGGTCTTCTTCTAATAGCCGGAATCAGCCTTGTTTTAAAAGAGTGGAATTCGGTGGTTGTGGTTTTTAAAGGAGTTGGGGGCGTTGCCCTGGCCCTGTTGGCGTTGATCATTCTGATGAGCGTTAAGGGGAGAGGAGAAGCACCATGAGCAAACGAAAACGAAGGGCCAAGTTGAGATGGCGCTCCAAAAAGGCGAACCACGGCCGGGCGGGGACGAAGGGGCATTGATTTAGTCCATAGTCCACAGTCGACAGTCCGCAGAGGGAAATCTGTGGACTGTGGTCTGTGGACTATCCACTGTGGACTAAGTCACAACAAGAGGAGGAGAGATGTTCGATTTATTGATCCTGGTTCCCATCGCGTCGGTGATAGCGCTGGGATTTGCTTTGTATTTGACGTTGTCCATCCTCAAGAAAGATCAAGGCACGGACCGGATGAAGACAATCGCCCAGGCCGTCAAAGAGGGCGCTGCGGCTTATCTTCGGCGGCAATACAAGGGCGTGGGGTTATTTTTCGTCGGGATGTTTTTTATTTTATTGATTTTGGCGTTGAATCGTTATCTGGTGATCTTTGTTCCGTTCGCCTTTTTAACCGGCGGATTTTTTTCCGGCTTGTCGGGATTTTGCGGGATGAAGATCGCCACCAACGCGAGCTCGCGCACCGCCAACGCCTGCCGCCAGAGCTTAAACGGCGGCTTGAGGGTCGCTTTCTCCTCGGGCGCGGTCATGGGTTTGATCGTCGTGGGGCTAGGGCTTTTGGATTTGAGTCTGTGGTATTACGGCCTCGACTGGTATTACACAAATTATCCTCTTCCCGAGGGGATCGATAAGATTACGGCCATCACGAGCACCATGCTCTGCTTTGGGATGGGCGCCAGCTCCCAGGCCCTTTTCGCCCGGGTGGGCGGGGGCATTTTTACCAAGGCCGCGGACGTGGGAGCGGATCTCGTCGGAAAAGTGGAGGCCGGCATTCCCGAAGACGATGAAAGAAATCCGGCCGTGATTGCGGACAATGTGGGCGATAACGTCGGCGATGTGGCCGGGATGGGCGCGGATCTTTATGAATCGTACGTGGGCTCGATCGTGGCCTCGGCGGCTCTGGGAACGGCCGCGGGGCTGGGGGTCTTGGGTGTAACGGTGCCGATGATCATGGCCGCCGTCGGCATTGTGGCTTCCATCATCGGAACATTTTTTGTGCACTCCCGCGAGGACGCCACCCAGCAGGCGCTTTTGATGGCCCTGCGTAAAGGGGTCTTTAGCGCAACCGCTATTGTGGCGGTCGCGGCTTACTTTGTGGTGCAGTATGTTTTGGGGCCTCAATATACGGGCATCTTTTGGGCCGTCATCAGCGGACTGATTGCCGGGGTTCTTATTGGGCTCGGGACAGAATATTTTACCTCGGCCAACTATAAACCGACCCAGACCATTGCCGAGGCCGCTTTGACCGGGCCGGCCACGATCTTGATCAGCGGCCTCGCGGTCGGGTTTCTCTCGACGGCCTGGCCCGTCATCGTGGTCTGTGTCGCCATCCTGACCAGCTTCGGTCTGGCCGGAGGGTTTCATAATTTTCATCTTGGCCTTTACGGGATTGGGATCTCCGCCGTGGGGATGCTGAGCACTCTTGGGATCACGCTGGCGACCGATGCCTATGGCCCGGTGGCGGATAACGCCGGAGGCAACGCTCAGATGGCGGGCCTTCCGCCGG
>CAZNDW010000083.1:0-5319 GCA_964571895.1 uncultured Planctomycetales bacterium | reverse complement strand
TAAAAGGACTTTAAGAAGAAAATTCTTAAATCTCTTAAGAAGACAAAAAGCGGAAGATCGGCTTAGGGGAAGCCGACGCATCCTCAAGAAGCTTTTTTCAACGCGGGAATTTCAGGATTCTAAAATCATTTTGTTTTATGCATCCTTTGACGGGGAAGTGGACACATTTGAAATGATGAAGCAAGCACAAAAATTAGGGAAGAAGATAGCCTTACCGACGATTATCAAAAACCGAACCCAAAAAAGATTCCACCCCGCCTTGATTGAAGATCTGAGCCATCTTCGCCTGGGGCCTTATGGGATTAAAGAGCCCCAGGCCACAAAAGGGCGATGGGTGGAGGTCGACCAAATCGATCTCATTATTGTGCCGGGCGTGGCCTTTGACCGGTCTTGCCATCGTCTAGGACGAGGCCAAGGTTACTACGACCGTTTTTTGGGTGGAGTTCCCTGCGCTATCCCTACCTTTGGGCTTGCCTTCGATTTTCAAATCATTGATCGCCTGCCCCACCAGGAACCACACGATGTCCGTGTGTCTCGAGTGATTGTCAATTAGAACCTATTTCAAAACCTCATTGGATTGCGGATTGACCGACGCCGATGATTCGCAGTCGGCCGGCCGCAGGGTTTCCTAATAGATAAAAAGGAGGGTGAACAATGTCTGAGGAAATGACCGTCATCACCCGCAGCTTCTTGTATTCGTTTGTGGTGATTGCTTCCTTCTTAACCGGCTATATCATTCGCTGGATATTTGCCGGCAAACGCATAAAGATAGCGGAGGAAAAGCTTAAGGCATTAAAAGAAACGACAGAACGAGAAGTTGAAAACCGCAAGAAAGAAACAGAGATTGCCGCGCGGGATCTCTTGATCAAGCTGCGCCAGGATTTTGAGAAGGAGACCAAAGACCGCCGCGAAGAAGTCTTGGCTGCGGAAAAGCGTATTTTACAAAAAGAAGAAAATCTGGAGAAGAGGCTCGATCTTTTAGAGAAAAAAGAACGAGACATCAACGCCCGTCTCACAACCCTTCATGCCGACGAGATTGCCATCAAAGGAAAGAAAGACGAGCTGGAGCATCTTCTTCTGGAAGAAAAGAAACGGCTTCAGGCCATCTCCAATTTAACGCCCGATGAGGCCAAGAAATTGCTTTTATCCCGCCTGGAGGAGGAGCTGGTCCAGGAGAAGGCCAGCCGGATCCGACGGGCAGAAGAGGAGATTAAAGCGGCGGCAGACAAGCGGGCGCGGGAGATCATCTCCCATGCCATTCAGCGATGCGCCTCGGATCACACCGCCGAGACAACGGTCAGCCTGGTCAACCTTCCCAGCGATGAAATGAAAGGCCGCATCATCGGGCGGGAAGGACGAAACATCCGGGCCCTGGAGTCGGCAACCGGGGTGGACATCATTATCGACGATACCCCGGAGGCGGTCACCATCTCCGGTTTTGACATGGTGCGCCGGGAAGTGGCCCGCATTGCCTTGGAGAATTTGGTGGCGGACGGCCGGATTCATCCCGGACGCATCGAAGAGGTGGTCGAGAAGGCGAGAAAAGAGCTGGAGGAACGCATCAAGCAGGAAGGGGAACGCGCGGCCTTTGATCTGGGAATCCACAACATGCATCCGGAGCTTTTGAAGCTCGTCGGGAGACTGAAGTTCCGGACCAGCTTCGGTCAGAATGCCCTTCAGCACACCAAAGAAGTGGCTTTTTTGATGGGGGTTATGGCCTCGCAGCTGGGGTTGGATCCTAAGATCGCAACCCGGGCGGGGCTTTTGCATGATATCGGAAAAGTGGCCAGCCAGGATGCGGAAGAGGGAACCCATGCGATTGTGGGAGGGAACCTCTCGCGCAAATACGCAGAATCCGAAGAGGTGGCCCGGGCGGTTGAGTCCCATCACGAGGAAGTGGAGATGAGCACCATTTACGGTGTCTTGGTCTGCGCGGCGGATGCCATCAGCGCTGCCCGTCCGGGGGCCCGGGCGGAAACCCTGGAGACCTATGTCAAGCGTTTAGAGAACCTGGAGAAGATTACGAATTCTTTCAAAGGCGTGGATAAGGCGTTTGCCCTGCAGGCGGGACGGGAAATCCGGGTGATGGTCAATCCGGAGCGGATCAACGACGATGAGGCCATTGTCCTGGCGCGCGATATCCGCAAAAAGATCGAGGAAGAGATGGAGTACCCCGGGCACATCAAGGTCATGGTGATCCGAGAGACGCGGGCGGTTGAGTATGCGAAATGAATGTAGGGCTCTGGCCTGCCTTTCGTCGGATCGCTTGTCCGTCCCCAGCGAGGACGGACTGCGCTCGGCGTTCGGCCTCGCTCTTGCCCCGCCAAGAATCGTGGCGGGGCAAACCATGCTCGCTCGGCCTCACGACGTCCGTCTCAAGGCAGGCCAGAGCCCTAAGTCTCCTTGAGGGCTATAAGATAACTTTTAGATAAGGAACAGATGAACATCCTCTGTATCGGTGATATTGTGGGCCGGCCGGGGCGGGCGGCCATCGAGCGGCTTCTTCCCGGGCTTAAGGAAGAATTCCATTTGGATGCGGTGATTGCCAACGCCGAGAATTCCGCCGGGGGATCCGGGATCACGCCGCGAGTCGCCGGGCAGCTCTTTCATCTCGGCTGTGATGTCTTGACAACCGGGGACCACATCTGGGACAAAGCAGAGATCCGGGAATTTTTAAATCAACAAGAGACTCTTTTGAGGCCCGCGAATTTTCCGGCCGGGGCGCCGGGCAAGGGCTGGTGCCTGTGGGAGGCGGCCCCGGGAAAAAAAATCGGAGTAATAAATCTTTTAGGCCGGGTTTTTATGCGGTATAATGTTAATTGTCCTTTCCGGGAAGCGAGCGCACTCATCGAAAAATTGAAAAAAGAAACCCCCGTTATTATTGTCGATATGCATGCCGAGGCCACCAGCGAAAAGATCGCCTTAGGATTCTTCCTCGATGGGAAGGTCTCGGCGCTCGTCGGAACCCACACGCACGTCCAGACAGCGGATGAAAAGATCCTGCCCAAAGGCACGGCCTACATTACGGATCTCGGGATGACGGGCCCGCAGGATTCCGTCATCGGCCAGAATAAAGAAGAGATCATCCAGCGGTTCTTGAGCTCCTTACCGCATAAATTCGCAGTGGCCATGGAGGGGACGGAGCTCCATGGCGTACTTCTTGATATTGATGAGGCAACCGGATCTGCCCGCAGGATTGTCCGGTTGCAGCGTCGGCTCGAGGAGACGGTTGTTTGAGTGTTCCCTAAGAATAGGCGGTCCTGAAAAGGAGGTTAAAGGCATGGGCAGTTGGGATGGGTTGAATCGAAGGAAATTCCCCAGGGCAAACTACCCCTGTTTGATTACGATTCGCCACGACCAGGGGCAGCCCGAGGCCATCTTGACCCACACCGAGAATATCGGGACAGGAGGGGTTTGTGTGATTCTAAGCAAAGAGATCAAGCTCTTTGCATTGGTCGATCTGGAGATCGATCTTTTGGACACCAATCCGCACATCAAATGCCGCGGAAAAGTGGTTTGGGTCGTCCGCCGTCGAAGCGATGAAAAAAAGAAGCCTTTATTTTATGACATAGGGGTCGAATTTACGGATCTGCAACCGAGCGAGCGAGAACGCCTCGATGAAATCGTTGGCCGCCTGGCCCTGCGGCAACAGGAGCCAAGCCCCCTTCGAGATTCTTGAATGTGCGCATCCCGAGTTAACGCCTTCCTTTATTTCTCTTCCCTCGCAGGACCTTCGGCAGTAGTTTTGGAAATCGTAAACCACGTAGAAAATTTATTTCTAACGGGGTAAAGGAAACCGACAATGACGAGAGTCCGATTTGCCCCGAGCCCCACCGGCAATCTCCATATCGGTGGCGCTCGCACCGCTTTGTTTAACTGGATGTACGCGCGATCGCAAGGGGGAGAGTTTGTCTTAAGAATCGAAGATACCGACAGGGTGCGTTCTAAACCAGAATATGTTGAGGACATTCTCGATGGATTAAGATGGTTAAAATTAGATTGGAAAGCAATTTGTTTTCAAAGCCAACGTTTTGATGCTTATAAACAGTATGCCGCCAATTTAATGAAAGATGGTAAGGCTTATAAAGAAGGAGAAGCCGTAATTTTAAAAATTTCACAAGGTTTTAGAGATATAAGAATTTTAGACCTAATACGCGGTGAAATCTGTTTTGATATTACAACGATTAAAGATCAGGTATTAATAAAATCTGACGGCTCTCCTACCTATAGTTTTGCTTGCGTGGTTGATGACGCGGCAATGGAAATTACCCATGTTATACGAGGCGAAGATCATATTTCCAATACACCTAAGCAAATTTTAATTTATGAAGCATTAGGGTTTCGTGTCCCAAAGTTTGCTCACCTCCCTTTAATTATGGATCAAGAAGGTGGTCGAATGTCCAAGCGCACCGGCGCGACGGCTGTGACGGATTATCGGAAGATGGGCTTTTTGCCAGAAGCCGTTGTCAATTATCTGATGCTTTTGGGCTGGTCACCGGGCAAAAATCAGGAAGTGATTGGGATGGAGGAGGCGATCAAGGTATTCTCCCTCAAAAAGGTGAATAAGGCCGCGGCCATCTTTTCCATGGAAAAGCTGCGGTGGATGAACGCCCAGTACCTCAAGGGGATGAAGACCCAAGCCTTAAGAGATCTTTTGGTTCCCCTTTTAAAAGAACGGGGATTTCTTGACGGAAACCCCGACCAGAACCGTTTGGACGAAATGGTCGAGGCCTTTAAAGGAAGGCTTGTGACCCTGACGGATTTCTTGGATTGGACCGGCTTTATTTTTAAGGATGAGCTTGTGATTGCTGCGGATTTGAAAGAAAAATTCCTCTCCAAAGATCTGTCCAAAGAATTTCAGCTTTTAAAAGAGCGGCTGGGGCACCTTAAGGATTTTACCAAGGCCTCCTGCGAGGAGGCCTTTCGGAATTTAACCGCCGAGCTCAACATGAAGACCGCGGATCTGGTTCATCCGGTGAGGGTGGCCTTGACAGGAAATCCGGTGGGGCCCGGGCTTTTTGAGACCATGGCGATTTTGGGAAAAGAGAAAACCTTAAAAAGGCTTTCGGGGGCAATCCAAAGCTTATGGGTTAAAGGAGGCGCGGCATGAGGCCCAGATGGTTTGTGTGGGTTTTGGTTTTTTTATTGTTTTCGATTGCGGGGTGCGAGTCCACCAAGCAGACGGTTAAAAACGCGGATGAGTGGGTAGAGAAGAATATGTGGTGAATCGATTTTTGCCCTGTGGTGTAATTGGTAGGACATGAGACTCTGCCCTGCACCAGACTAAGCACTTCGTAGTCGGTGCAGGGCAGCCGTGAA
>CAZNDW010000082.1:3809-5322 GCA_964571895.1 uncultured Planctomycetales bacterium | reverse complement strand
CAGGATGAGGGGTCGGAAAAATCCCCGACCCCTCACAATACTCCCTTATAAGGAAAGGCTTATGCTACGAAAATATCACATCATCGAGGGGAAACTCGTAGAGAACGGGGATGAGAATGTCTCTGTGTTCGTCTATATAAACCCGGATCAGACGGAGAAAAACCATCTGATCAACCGGGTTCAGCTTGATGAGCACACCTTGAACTCGGCCATGGACCCTGAGGAATTAGGACGCCTGGAGTCCGAAAATGGCCATACGGCCATCATCATCAAGCGGCCCAAACGCTACAGCTCGGCCGATAATTTTCTTTTCAAGATCTCCTCGGTGGGGCTGTTTTTGTTCCCTGATAAGATCATCATCGTTATGCCGGAGGAGGCGGTTTTATTCGACGGCCGTTATTTCACGCGGCTCCTTTCCATCCGAGACCTCCTTTTAAAAATCATTTTCCGCTGCATCCAGCACTTTGAAGAGCACCTGAATGTCGTCAGTAAAATTTCCGATGAACTGGAACAGGAAATTAACACGGCCTTGACCAACAAAGATCTTTTGTCTATGTTCAACCTCGAGAAAAGCCTCGTCTTTTACCTCAAGGCCATCAATTCCAACGGCAGGGTTATTGAAAGATTGAAGGCCGCGACCGCCAAAATCGGGTTTAGCAATGAAGAAAATGAATTTTTGGAAGACGTTATTATCGAAAACAGCCAATGCTATGAAGAGGCCAATACGTATTCCCAGGTCCTCTCCAGCATGATGGATGCCTGGGTATCGCTCGTCAACAATAACCTCAACATCCGCATCAAGACCCTGACGATCCTTGCGATCTGCATTATGCTCCCCACCCTGATCGTGAGCCTTTTCTCCATGAATGTCCCGCTCCCTATAAAGCAAGAAGGCACTCTCATCTCATTCTGGATTATTCTGGGGCTGGCTATTTCCTCGGTCGCTTTTATTCTCTTTCTGCGCCGCACCCGCAAATGGTAAGGGCTCATCGGCTGATCGTCACTGATCGCCGCAGACAATATCTTCTCACCGCGCAACGGGAGCAAAAAGGAGATAGGGGCTTGCAGACATTCTGCCCCCACACAACCAAAAGGGCGTTGTATTCGATCCAGTATTCCTGCGGCAATTTTTTTCTTAAGGCCCATTCCGTTTCTTCCGGGGTCTTGGTCCGGACATATCCCAAACGATTAGAGATCCGATGGACGTGCGTGTCCACGCACACCCCCAGCTTCCCGAACCCTTCGGTCAAAACCAGATTGGCGGTCTTTCGGCCTACGCCGTGAAGCGTCAAGAGTTGGTCAAGTTGATCGGGCACACGGCCGTGAAAACGCTCCAGCAAATCTTGACAAATGCCATGAATCCGACGGGCTTTCGTTTTATAAAAACCCACCGGATAAATCACCTTTTCAATCTGTTCGACCTTCAAACGGAGCATCTCCCGGGGGCTCGTGGCCAGTTGAAACAAACGCTGGGACGCGGGTAAGGTTGTCTCATCTTTCGTCCGCAGACTCA
>CAZNDW010000082.1:0-3709 GCA_964571895.1 uncultured Planctomycetales bacterium | reverse complement strand
ACCCCGTAGATGACGCCGGATGTCCCATCCAGTCCCGAGGGAATATCCACACAGATCACAAACTTCCCGGCCCGATTGATGGTTTCAATAAGGCTTCGGTGGGGATATCCAATCTCACGATTCAATCCGACGCCAAAAATGGCATCCACAATAAAATCCGATTGTTGAATGGACTTTTGATAATGCTGATTGGATTGGGAAAGGGGCTTGACAGGATATCGTAAATTCTGCAAGATCCGGAATTGAAGCGCCGCATCCGATTTCAAGCTCTGCGGATCTCCCGTCAGGAAAATCCTTGGTTTCATGCCGGCATTGATCAGATACCGGCTGACAACGAGGCCATCGCCGCCGTTATTACCCGTCCCGCAGAGGACGCTGATCCTCTTCGTGGGATGCCTTTTAAGGTGCTTGCAGGCTTCCTCCGCCACGCTCCGGCCGGCATTCTCCATCAAGACAACCGAAGGGATTCCGATCTTCCTGATGGCGATATCATCCAACTGCTGAATCTGCCGGACCGTTACGGATTTAAGAGCCATCGCCCACCTCATGAAACGCGATCGTCGTAGCCAAGCTCCTTCAGCAAAGAAGGGTTGTCCCGCCATTTCTTTTCCGATTTGACACGAAGCTCTAGGAAGACCTTGCTTTCCAAAAGCCCTTCGAGCTCCTCCCTCGCCAGGATGCCGGCCTTTTTTAAAAGCTGCCCCTGTTTTCCGATCACAATTTCTTTTTGGGATTCCCGCTCCACATAGACCACGGCGCTGATAGAGATTATTTTTTTTCTCGGCTGGATCGTCTCCACCGCAACCGCGAGGGAATGGGGCAGCTCCTCCCGCAAAAGGAAAAGAAACTTTTCCCGAACAATATCGCTTAAGGCGATCTTTTGAGGGAGATCGGAAATGACGTCGGGGGGATAAAGGGGCGGGCCTTTCGGTAAAAAACCGAAAAGGATCTCCAAGAGTTTCTCCCCATTGAAACCGGTTTTCCCGGACAAAGGCAGCAAAACCAAAGATTCCATATCATGAACCGATTGGCCTTTGATCCGCTCCCATAAGGAAATATACTCGGGGATACATTGTCCTTTAAGATCGATTTTATTCAAACCCAAAATAATCGGAATCCTCAAAGATTTGAGTTTTTGAACAAGATGCTCTTCTTCCGGACCCACATGTTCGCTGGCATCCACAAGATGGATAATGCCGTCGGCATCTTCGAGGCTCTTCAGGGAACATCGAAGAAGAAGCTTATCCAGCGTATCTTTCCCTAAGCGCAAGCCCGGGGTGTCGATAAAAACGACCTGGCCGCGGGGGTCATGATAAATCCCGCGGATCCGGTTGCGGGTTGTTTGGGGCACCTTGGAGACGATCGCCACTTTTTCTTTTAAAAGGCTATTGAGCAACGTGGATTTGCCGACGTTGGGGCGGCCCACGATGGACACGACACCGCAGCGGAAATTTTCCGGGGTGGCCTTTTCATCGTCTGGACTACTGAGATTCATCATAGAAGCTACCTTAAAATTATCCGATGGCGATTCCGTCTGGCTCCAGGCCAGACGGAATCGCCTAGAATTTCTCCTTAATCAATTTCAGGATAAACTCTAGTGAATTTACACTACAATTCTCTCGGCGCCGAGAGAATTGTAGTGTAAATTTTGCAAAACTCCTACGGCGGCCCCTAACGATAGCTATGAATCAAACGGCTTGCCTGATTGATCAACCGTTCCATGGTTTTGGGATTATTGTGAATCCGGCAGCCCGCCACGTCCCGATGACCGCCTCCTCCGTAGACCGCTGCCAGATACCCGACGTCAATGCCTTCTCTCGCCCGGAGGCTCACCCGGAGCATATTATCCTCTATTTCCCGAAAGAACAAAACGACCTTGACGTTCGCCAAGAGCATCATGTCGTCGGCCACGCTGTCTACGTCTTCCGGAGCGCCTTTAAAGTGCTCGAAGTCTTGCCTGTAAACAACGGCCCAGGCCAATTGATCTTTGGCCCGGGTTTTAATCCGACTAAGCGCCAGTCCCGAAAGATGAAGGCACTCCAGGCGCTTCTGCCAGTAATACCGCCGAGAGATCGTCTGAAAATCCAAACCCGTGCGCATAAGTTTTGCACAGAACTCAAACGTGGCTCGATTGATCTCCGGATGGCTAAAGGAAGACGTCTCAATCAGAGTGGAAATCAGAAGGCACTCGGCGATCGGCCGGTCTGGTTTGATGTTTAAGGCGTCCAGAACCAAGAGAACAATCTCTCCGACCGAGGAGACATGTTGATCCACCAGCTGGATATCCCCAAATCTCGTCCGATAGAGGTGATGATCGATTTCCACAATGCGTTTCGATCGTTCAAAGGCCCTCTCCAGCTTGGCCAGTTGCGTAAGGCTCCCGCAATCGACGCTGATGGCCAAATCCGCTGTTTGGTGGCAGTCCCTCTCAATCCCCTGAGCCCCGGGCAAAGTCTTATACCGTTCGGGGATTTTGTCCGGACAAAGCATCAGAACAGATTTCTTCAATTTCCGAAGACCCAGACCCAAAGCCAGCATGGACCCAATGGCATCCCCATCCGGATTCATGTGGCAGGCCAGGATGATTTTTTGACTTTGCCGGATCAAATCTGCGGTCAATCGAATCTTTTTTTGAAAGGCTTGGGGCGTCATAAAAAAACCTCAGTAAGAAATCAATTTGATGAGCTTTTTCATCCTTTTGTGGACGACCGGAAGGCTTAAGGCCGCGGTCTTGGCGGTGCCAAAGCCCTCAACGGTAAAGGAGGCTAAGGTTGTCCCGTAAATCACCGCGGTCTTGAGCGTCCTTTCATTGATTTTCCCGACCTTGCTTAAGTAGCCCATCACGGCACCGGCAAAGGTATCTCCCGCACCGGTGGGGTCCACCACCTTCGCCACCGGATAGGCGGGAAAGGAAAATTGGTAGCGATCGCTGAAGAAGAAAACTCCGTGCTCTCCTTTTTTGACGATCACCAAACGCGGCCCCAGGCGTCTGAGCATTTTAGCGGCTTGAATCAGATTGTGCTCTCCCGTTAAAGCGCGGGCCTCGCCTTCATTGGCGACGAAAAGATCCACCTTCTTCATCAACTTGAGAAGAGAAGCCCGTTTATGCTGGATCCACAGATTCATGCTGTCTAACCCCACCAGCTTTGGGGTGCGCATGGTCTTCAGAAGTCCCATCTGAATATCCGGATCGATATTTGCTAAAAAAATATTGGGGACGCCTTTTTGAGCCTGGGAAACCAGCGGGGTAAAACCAACCAACACCCCCAATTCGGTGGCCAGGGTCAGCGCGGTATTCATGTCTTCTTTTTTGTATTCTCCGTCCCAGCGAAAGGTTTTTCCTTCGCCTTGGATCAAAGACGCCAGATTGATTCCCTTACGTTGCAGGAAGTCGATGTGCTTCTTGGAAAAATCTTTGCCAATAACGGCGACGAGATTCACCCGAGTAAACAAACGCGCGCTCATCGCAAAGTGGGTGGCCGAGCCGCCCAGGAGGTCGCGCCTCTCGCCCCATGGGGTTTTAACATTGTCCAGCGCGACCGTGCCTAAGACGAGAAGACTCATAGTTTCTAAAAATACCTCCCTGAGGCTCACAAGGTCACAGGTCACAGGTCACAAGCTGGGCTGGTGACCTTGTGACTTTGTGACCAATTGCTAAAATTTTTTGTGATTCACTCCCCGATAATCTTCACCAACACTCGTTTCTTCC